>JAJDCT010000049.1 GCA_029260695.1 Phycisphaeraceae bacterium | reverse complement strand
GATCGTCAATCCGGGTCCGGAAATAGGTGTGTTGATCCACACGATGGGCTCCGAACCGGTGACTTGGAATCGGCCGGCCTCTGTACTCTGCACGGACACCACCACCTGAAAGTCCGACCAATCCGCGATATCTGCCGGAGCGCCTTGAGAGTCCAATTCAGCGACCGCAGAGAGCCGTACCGCGCCGTCAGGCAGGTCAAATACCACCGCAGTGGGGGCGTGCATCTTGATCCCCGGGCCAGTAAGACGAACGGGCATGGACAGGCCGAATACACGCGCTTCAGTCGTCGTGCGCATCGGCAACTCCGCCAGGTCGATCAGCCTCAACCCCCCGGCCCAGAAGTCGATCCGTGCCAGCTCCGTGATCGGCGCTTTCAATTCCATCTCCGTCCCACCGGGCGGGATGACTCGGCAATACACATAGTCACCGGTTATCCGTAAACGGTCCGCCCAGATCCGCGTACCATCGACTAAGGATACACGGTGGTAAGGATCGGCCGTCAATCTATCCGGATTAGATAACGACATCGACACGATGCGACCAAACGGGATCGTCACCGCTTCGCTGCCTGCACCCCCCGTGTCGGGGACAAGCTCGATCCCTTGATCGGTGACAGACGAAACAAACCCAGACAAGGTATCGCCATTAGTAAATGTCACGGTGTCCGCGGTTGGCTCGCCGCGCTGCGCAACCAAGCCTTCATCCGCGACCCAATTCACTCTCGCGATTTCATCGAGCGGTACAGCAACCGTACCTACCAGGGGATGACGCCAGCGCAGCCCTAAGCCGTCAGGAGTCGGGCCGACCCAATCCCCTGTGAAGCGCTGCCCGTCGGTCAACCAGACACCTACCGCAGGTGACCGCCCTCCCCCATCTTCTCCGCCGACAGACCGCAGTTGAACGAACCCGTCGATCGTGGAACTTTGCAGGGTTCGTTGATTATCGAAGTAGTGGAGTGTCCCGTCGCTGAGGCTGGCGACTTCTACGGTTTGGGCGTTGAGGTCCGGGCCGATCAAAGTAGCGGTTGTGACCGCGGCTGCAACTGACACGAAGACGGACAGGCACGCCAGTGCGCCCCAGCAGGCGTGTCGCTTCACCACGCACGCCAGGGTTTGCATGCAGACCGCCCTCCCGGATGAAACTACGCGGCATAAAGATCGGGATGTAGGCACAACAGGTGTCACTTCTGGAATATCGGCAAAAGCCGGTTGGGTATCTGCAAGATCAGCAAACTCATCGACGTCCCATAAGGTCCGCCGTGACCGCTCGTCCACGATCCGTCGGTGAGTTGACGGGTCACGAGCTGCTCGCGGACCTTGGGAAACCACTGCTCCCAGTGTTCTCCGCCGGCGAGGAACATGGCCTGGGCGGCGTAATAATGGCCGTAGAAATAGTGCCCACCTGTACGGAACACGACGTTTTGAGTCCCCTGTTCCAGATAGGTCAGGCCCTTGCTCAGGGCGTCGTCTTCGTAAACCCCGGCATAGTAGAGCGCCGCGACCCCGGCGGCCGACCTTGGGAACGCCGACCCGCCGGAGTTGAGCATGTATTTAAAGCCACCATCCGCCGGGTTCTGGCACTGCCGCACATAAGCGATCGCACGGTCGATCGTTTCCTTAGGAACACTCAGGCCCGCGTTGCGCGCCGAGCGCAGTGCCATCACCTGACAAATCGTCACAGAGATATCGGCATCGAACGGCCTGGGCTGGTAACGCCAACCGCCCTGGGGGTTCTGCGTGGTCACGATCAGCCGGACGGCTTTGAGCAAGGCCTCGCGCGCACGTGGGTCACCGGTCATGCCGTAGACTTCACCTAGAAACAAGGTCGCGAACCCGTGGCCATACATCGGGCCGTGCGATGCATCGGCGACAATCAACCCCGACTCCGTGGCGTGATCCAGAACAAAGTCGAGCCCGCGCTGCACATTAGGCCCGTACTCACCGCGCCCGGGCACATGGCCGTCAGCCATAAACGCCAGACACGCCAGTGCGGTGATCCCGACGTGCCTGGGGAAACGGGTGCTCCCGTAGCTCCCGTCCTCGGCCTGAGCCTGCGCCAGATACGCCAACCCACGCTCGACAGCCAGACGGGTTTCAGGCGTGATCTCCACAAACCCCGCACCCACATCCGGCAACACCTGCGCCTGAACACGGGCTGGAGCCCATACGGAGTTAAGCAATAGCGACAACACCGCCGCGATTACTCTTGTTTTGTAGTGTGTATCAGACAACAAACTACTCCTGCTCCGCCAAGGCTTTGTAATACGCCTCGGTCATCCGCCGGTACAGCGGGCTGAAACGCTCACGCAGGCCGTCACTTAATTCTTCACGGACACGCGGCGGCAAGACGCCCCACTCCTTACGCAACTGCTCGATCGGTGTGTCCTGCATGTCGGGGGTGTCTGGCGTACCCGATCCTGCCGCACCGCTGCTGGCTTGCTGACCACCGGCCTGGGCCTGCCCGCTACCGGCCGAAGGTTTCTGCTGCGCTAACTCTTGAGCACCCTGGTCCTGGTCCCTTGGCTCACCCGAACCGCCACCGCCGCCCGAGGACGACTGCTCTTGCGCAGCCTCGATAACCTGATCCAGTTTCCGCAAGATCGATTCCTGCATACGCTGCGTCTGAACCCCGGGGTCAAGCGCTCTTCCAAGCCGACGGGACACAAGACCCATCTCGTCGACCGCCTGCTCAAACACATCAGCGGGATCCGTAGCAGACAACGCCTGCTCCACCGACTCGTTGATGCTTTCGTCCGGGTCCGCAGGATTCGATTGATCGGGGACTCCGTCATCCACGATGGGTTCGCTCGGCGACAGGTCCAGCAAATCATCCAGCGAAGGTTGATCGGCCTGACCCATCACCACGCCAGTGAAGCACAGCCCGAAGATAGCCGCCATAGTGCCTGTTGTGGCATGGCTTGAGCATTTCGGTTTCATGGCTGATCTCCCGTCGCCGGGGCCGGTTTAGCACGCTGCTTCATCTTCTCTATTAAACGCTTGCCGAGGCTGGATAGTTCACGCTGGCGGGTGGAAAGTTCAAGCATCCTCTGTTTCATCGGTCCATCGGGTGCCCCGGCCACATCGGCCTCGATCAACCGGGTCTGCTCGTACACCATCCCCTGCAAGCCTCGGAGCAGCTTCAACTCAGCAACGGGCGGAACCAGTGGGGGTTCTTCTCCTCCCCCGCCGCCGCCGCCTCCACCGCCTCCTCCACCGCCTCCTTCGGTAAAAGGACCGTCGTTCGGGTCTTCTTTCAGGGCCTCGGCCATCACGCGCAGCGACGTCGCGATCGACCGCTGATCGGACCGCACGGGGTTGTCGCCATTGCCGCGGCGAAGCGAGTGAACCACCCGGCTGGATGTCAGCCCGACCTGCTCGTGCACGTGTTCAAAGACCAGGGTCTGACCGACCTGCCGACCTGTTTCCGCGATCTCTTGCTGGAGTTGAGACTGGTCACCCGCCAAAGCGACCAGGGCCGCGCGGCGCTGACGATTAATCGGACCGGCGTCGGCGATCAACAGCACTGACTCACGCAACTCGTCCTGACGCTTGGCGTGTCGCTCGTAAGCCGCACGGAGTTTATCACGTTGTTTGCGGGCCTCCTGCGCAGCTGAATCCTCAACAAGCTTGTCTAACTCCTCAAGCGCCGATTTAAGGTGACCGACCGCGGCGAGTTCCGCAGTCAGCGCCACGGGACCATCTCCCTGACGCAGCAACCCCACAGCCGAGCCCTGCTCGCGCACCGCGTCGGCCAAGCGGGCCTGGACCTGCGCGGCTTCGGTCGATCCGCCGGCCTGCTGTTGTGCGCCCATCGTCGCCCGGCGCAACGTGACCTGGTCCGGCTCAAGTGCCGCGACCGCATCGCCTGCCGATTGATCCAACGCCGATGCCTGGGTGATCTGTCGCTCAAGCAGTTTGCGGACCAACTCCGAGAGTTCC
>JAJDCT010000048.1 GCA_029260695.1 Phycisphaeraceae bacterium | reverse complement strand
CCGCCGGCGGCTGGCCCGTCGCGTCCCGGCACCTGGTCAACGCCCTCTTCGCGCTGGCCGTCCCCTTGGGCGCGCTGCTCTTTCAGTTAGGACTCGCCACCACCCACCTGGAAGAAAACCACGCCGTCGGCGCCGCCGTCGCCTTCAGTGCCGGCGTCTTCCTGGTCGTCTCACTAAGCGACCTGCTCCCCGAACTGCAATTCCATCATCACGACCGCGGCAAGCTCTCCACCGCCCTGCTCCTGGGTGTCGCCATGGCTTGGGCCGCCAGCCACTTCGAAGCCAGCACTCACCAACACGGGCCTGAAGCAACCATACCCGGTCTCCAGCAAGAACCACACGATCTAGCTGACCCTCACCCCGCCCCCTCCACAACCGACCCGCACGAGCACTAGGGGCTCATTACGACGGAAAGTCCTTGTATTCTCAGTAAATTGAGGTACGGTCAGGGATGTAAACGATTTCAGTCGTCCGTGGGTCGAGTGGAGAAAGCACCAGATGATTTTTCGTGGTACCAGTCGTACCCATCCTGTTTCCCACCTGACCGCCTCGGTTTTCGGGCATGCCTCCCTTGGCGGGTCGGCTCATCGCATTTCGCGGCGACGGCCTCGCTTGGACCAATCAAATCACGGCGACATCACATTCGAATCACTCGAAGCACGCCTGCTGCTGGCGGCGGACCCGGTGGTTGCTCTCTTTTCCGATCTAACCGCAGTCAACGGGCTGAGCGCCATCCCCAACGGGTCCGGTGAGTTTCACGCAGGCGGCGTCGTCTTTACCGACCTGACCAACGACGGCTACGCCGATATTTACAACCCCAGCGGCACCGAGTTCTCCGGCGGTTTGATCAATCAGTTACTCGTCAACATCCCCGATGGCTTGGGAAGCCGGACCTTCTCGCGCGTCACCAATGACGGGGGGGCCGGCGGCTCCTCTGCCAGATCATCGGGGGCCGTGGCCGCCGATTACGACAACGACGGCGATCTTGACCTTTACGTCATTGAATACCAGGCCGACAACATCCTCTACAACAACATGTGGGTCGAAGACCACCCCGCTGGTGGCGGCAGCCCCACCGACCTTCGCTTCGTCGATGTCACCAGCCAGACCGACCCCACACCCGCCAACCCGGCGGGCGACATCCAGCACGGCGTGGGTTTCGCCACGTTCCAGAACCCCGACCCAACGTTCGGGAACGATCGGCTCGACGGCTCGCTGTCAGCCGCGTGGGCTGACGTTAACCGTGACGGCTTTGTCGACCTCTACGTCGGGAACTGGGACGGGACCAACGGCGACCCCGGCACCGCACGCGACGGTCAACTCGGCGAACGCGACACCCTCTACCTGAACAACGGTGACGGCACGTTCACCGACGTCACCATGGGGCCCAACGGGGTATACATCCCCCCGCCTCCTGTGGGCGTATCACTTCTAGATGATGGCGGCTTTGAATCTGCTACATCGGGCACCCAAACCAGCAACAGCGGCTGGGTCCTCAACGCGGGTGCTTCAACCCCTTCGGCTGTCTTCCAGACCGCGCCCTGGGCGGCGACCCGCGGCGTGAATGGCGTGTGGTTCCAGGGATTCTTAGGAACCGCAGCCAATCCGGTTAACGCTACCCTGACCCAGACGATCACCGTGGCCGATTCAGGTGATTACAACCTGACATTCGATGCCAATGTCGAGATCAACTTTCAAGCGACCGAGTTTAAAATCACGCTCAGTTCCAACGGGACAGGTGGCAGCGATTCGGTCGAGATTCTGACCGCGACACCAAACTTCAATACCTTCAACCAATACGCGCTATCGCTTTCAGGCGTCACCGTTGGAGATCAACTAACGGTCCTGGTCGAGATGGTTGACGCCTCGGTCCCTTCACCGGGTTCCTCGCAGTCTGTCCTGATGGATAACTTCGTGCTCGAGCTATCGGGCACGGGTGGCGGTACACCAACGGGGTGGGAGCAAGTCGGAGGCTGGGCCTTCGCCGACGGCACTTTCAACGACACAGGCTTGCCCGGCGAGTTCTCCGGACTCAACGCCATGCAGTTCGCTGACTTCAACAACGACGGCTGGCAGGACATCATCGTCGCCACCATGGGCGGCGGCGGTGTCGGGCCCAACCGCGACATGCTCTACGTCAACCGCGGCAACGACCTCAACGGCGACTGGCTGGGCTACCACCTGATCTCATGGGAGATCGGATTCGGCGGCAACGACAGCGGCGACATGGGCGTCACCGTCGCGGACTTCGATAACGACGGCGACCTAGACTACTACTCCACCGATGGCGGGACGAGCCATTCACTCTGGCTCAATCAGTTCGTGGACACCGGCAGCCTGACCTTCGTCGAATCGTTTATCCCAGGCGTCTTCGCATGGGGCGCCAACTTCCACGACTTCGACAACAACGGCCGTGTCGACCTTGTCATCGGCACCCAGACCAATAGAACGCCGTCATTGAACCTTCAGGACACCGACGGGAACCTGACAGAGCAGGCTATAGCAGCGGGGCTGACGAACATCAACGCGCAGCGCGGGACGGTCGTCGCCGACTTCGACCGTGACGGCTTCAGCGACCTGCTCTTCCACAACCTAATCAAAGCGGGTAGCAACCCCCTGGGTGTGGAGCTCTTCCACAACGACTCCGCTGCACAGAACACAAATTTCCATTACCTGAACATCACGCTCGAGGGCGACCCGACACTGTCCGGCGAGTTCAAGTCGACGCGCGACGCCATCGGTGCCCGTGTTTATGTGACCGCAGACTTTGACGGCAACGGTATTGTCGGTGCCGATGAAACCCGGATGGAAGAAGTCATCTCCGGGCACAGCCAGGCGGCGTCTACCAGCAGCCTCTCTCTGGAATTCGGCGTGGGTGAAGCAGCCACCGCAGACGTGCGCATCGTCTGGGGCAGCGGGCGAGAACACACCATGACGGTCACGACCGACCAATTCTTACTTTTCAATGAAGGCGATTTGTCGGGCCTGACCGGGGATCTGGACGGCGATGGGTTTGTTGGGATCACGGACCTGAACATTGTCCTGGGCAATTGGAACCTCAACTTGCCGCCCGCCGATCCCTTGGCCGATCCTTCCGGCGATGCGTTTGTCGGCATCGAGGACCTCAACGTCGTGCTGGGCAACTGGAACGCCGGCACACCCCCGCCACCAGGCACTCAAGCAACGCTGTCCGTTTCAGTCTATGCCGCCCCCGCCGAAGCGACCGCAACTGACGCATCAAACCAAACAGCTATGGTTACACCGGCACACACACAAACAAACGCATCGGCCACTCGATCGCTAGATGCTTCAAGCCGGTCCGCGATCGCCGCACAGTTCTTCTCTACCAACCGATCTGGCGTAGCAGACCCCGGCTATATCCCCTGGTCTTTGCGACAAACCGACCGGCCCGGTCCGCTTGGCCTGTGGGATGAGATCGACTCGCAGTGATCTACCGCCCCCAGCGGAAAAGACACGGATTATTAAACAGCCGCCGCGAGGTGTGCTACCATTCCCCGCTTGCCCACCCGTGAACCCACCACCCCCGACACCCCCAACTCCGGCAGCGCCGTAGCTGCGCCCACGGCCGCAACAGAAGTCAATACCGTCTCCTTCGTCAGCCTCGGCTGCCCCAAGAACCTGGTGGACTCCGAAAAAATGCTCGGCCTGCTCGCCGAGGACGGGTTGATCCCAGTCCCCGATAGCGAACAAGCCGACGCCATCGTCGTCAACACCTGCGGATTCCTCGAAGCCTCCAAAGACGAGTCCATGCAGGAGATCCAACGCGCAGCCCAACTCAAGCAGCAGGGCAAACTCAAACGCCTGGTCGTCGCCGGCTGCCTCGTCCAACGACACCGCGCAAAAATGCTCGAATGGTGCCCGGACATCGACGCACTCATCGGCGTGTTCGACCGCGACCGGATCACACAGGCCGTCCGCGGTGCGCAACCCAAACAAAAAGACGCCAGCGTCGACCTGCCGATCTACTCAAGCATCGCCGCCAACGCCACGCTCGCCAAGCAAGCCCGGGGCATTAAACACGACGG
>JAJDCT010000047.1 GCA_029260695.1 Phycisphaeraceae bacterium | reverse complement strand
TGCTTTCCCGGGTCATCGCGACCCGGTTGCCCGAGAAGCTTAAACCCCACCCGTGAGCAGAATGTGAGCGTTATGTTAGATTTGTGTTAACGAAGATGCCGGCTCTAATACGCTGATACAACAGCATTAACAGACAGGCAGATGCACGCGGAACGTGCTGCCCGCCCCCGGTGCGCTGTCCACGCTAACGCGGCCGCTGTGCGCCTCGGCGATGTGCTTGACGATCGAAAGCCCCAGCCCCGTGCCACCTAGCTCTCGGCTTCGGGCCTTGTCCGTCCGGTAGAACCGCTCGAACACGCGAGGCAGATGCTTGGGCTCGATCCCCCGCCCCTGATCGGTGACGCTGATCACCGCCTCGCCGTCTACCACATCACAACGCACAAGGACAGATGTGTCTGGATCGCTGTACTTCACCGCGTTGTCTATCAGATTTACCACCGCTTGAGTGAGAAGCTGTTCACTGATCAGCGCCTGAACACACTGGTCACCCTCTGCATGAAGATGGATCTGCTTGGCATCAGCACCTATCTGACAGGTCTCGATGGCGGCCGTGACCACGGGCCAAAGCGGTGCCGGGCGCGTGTCCTGCAGACCGCCCTCTCCCGCTTGCTCGATCCGCGCCAGGCTAAGCAGGTCGTCCACGATCGCCGACAATCGATCGGACTGACGCGAGATGATCTGTAGAAACCGCTGTGCATCCTCACCGTCGCGGTCCGGCAGGTCGCTAAGTGTTTCAACCGCAGCCTTGATCGCGCTGACCGGGGTCTTCACCTCATGTGACACGTTGCCCACGAAGTCCTGCCTGACAGACTCCAATCGACGAAGTTGTGTCACGTCGTGCAGCACCAGCACCAGACCGATCCGTTGCCCATCGTCGTCACGCAACAGGGCGCTTTGGAGTTGGATCGTCCGCTCTTCGGGTTCGTTCGGCTCCGTCCCCGGCTCGAAGAGCGTCATCTCCCCGGCGACCGTGCTATCCTTCTCAAGGGTCTGCTGGATGACCTGCTGCAACTCGGCATTTCGCACAGCCTCGTAAACGCTCCGCCCAATCGCCGAAGTCGCATCCAGAGAAAGCATCGCCGACGCGGCCCGGTTCAGGCTCAGGATGTTCTGCTCGCGGTCGATCGCCAAAACACCTTCGACCATCGACCCGTGGACCGCGCCAAGTTCGTTGCGCTGCCGGATCACCGTGGAGAGCCGGTCCGCCAACTGCCCCGCCATGATGTTTAAGGACTCAGCCAACGCCGCAAATTGCAAGGGCCCTTTCACCGCGATCCGCTTGCTCAGGTCACCGCATGCGAAACGCTCCGCGCCACGACGCAGCTCGCGGATCGACCGGCTGATCAGCACCATGATCACCAGCATGACCCCAGCAAATATCGCCGCGCCAATCAATACCGCTACGGTCCCGGCCGAGGCCTCCTGGTGGGCAAGCGTGTTGAATATCTCGAAGGGCTGCATGATATAGATCGTACCGGTCTGCGCCCCGCCACGCAGATTTCAGTGGGTGCTTAGACCCGGACAGATTCCTATTCACCAAACCGATAGCCCACGCCCCGTACGGTTTGGACCCGCTCGCCCGCAGTGTCCAGCTTACGCCGCAGAGAAACCACCTGTACATCCACAGACCTGTCGGTCACAGCCGCGAAGCCGTCATGCAGCGAATCAATGATCTGTTGCCGCGTATACACTCTTCCGGGCCTGGACATCAGCAACTTAAGCAGGCCGAACTCTGTGGCCGTAAGGTCTACACACTTGCCGTCTGCCGTGACTTCATGACGCTCGGGGTTCAACCGGACATCCCCCACTTCAACTATGCCCCCACCCACAGAGCTTGAGCGCCGCAGCACAGCATGGATCCTTGCAATCAGTACTTTCGGGCTGAAAGGCTTGGTCACATAATCATCAGCGCCGGCCTCCAGGCCACGAACGATGTCCGATTCCTCACCGCGAGCCGTCAACATCACGATCGGGATATCATGGGTCTTCTCTGTAGAACGGATCGCTCGGCAAACCGCCAACCCATCGATCGTCGGGAGCATCAAGTCAAGCACGATCAGATCCGGCCGCTGCTGTCGAACCAAACGTATCGCGTCCTCCCCGTTCTCTGCGGTACGTACTGAGAAGCCTTCGCGACTCAAACTGAAACGCAGCACCTCAAGGAGGTCCTGCTCATCTTCAACGACCAGAAGTGAAGGCTGATTGGGGGATTGCGGTCGGTTCATAACATTCGCTCGGGGTTATTAACTGCCTAAGTGTCTGGCAAGCAACTATTACCCTATGTGTCTCATATAAACAATCAACCTCCACACGGGTGCCAACTCACGATCGATCAAATTATGACACGAACCATATCATGACCCAGTGACATCTGTGTTAGTAAACGGTTAAAAGTCGACAGCCCAGTCGATCAAGGACAGTGATAGTTTTTAGAGCGTTATCCGCCTGACGCATCCTTCTGTGTATCAGGCGTTTACGTCAGACGGGGTCCGGGAAAGCGGAGAGGGCGGGATTCGAACCCGCGGTACCGGCAAAACCAGTACGACGATTTAGCAAACCGTTGCCTTCAGCCACTCGGCCACCTCTCCAAAGGTCTCTGCTAAGACACCCCAAAAGGTGCATGCAGATGTTGGCGAGGGGGCATTGTAGCCGGTGTGGGCCCGGGCTCAAGGTGGGTGCTTACATGGGTAATGTTCAGGTCGATCCACCGCCCGCACGATACGGCCGTTAGGCGATCAGACAGGCCCGTCGGGGTGGGGCGTGTGGTGTAAATGGTCAAATCCCCGGGCTGACAATGCCGACGGCTGGATTCGAACCAGCGACCGAGGGCTTATGAATCCCTAGCTCTACCACTGAGCTACGTCGGCGAGCGGGCCATTGTAGGCCGGGCGGCGGCAGGTTCAAGCTCGGGGCTCATGCAGGAGTTCGGCCATCAACGCCATAGCTTGCTCCTGCTGAGTCTCGCTTGGGACACTCGTCACAGACCGCACATCCAGAGCCGCCTCTCCCCATACACCGCATAAGATCATATTTAGCCTTAATATTATCTTATGAGGGTCGGACCCCGGCCCCGTATCTATATCAATAGATTCTGATCGTTGTGGGTCGATCATGCTGACTCGACTGCCCAGCAAGTGAACTCAGCATCTCGCCAAACAGTGACAAAGCCATATATAGAGATCCCTCCAGCAAGGGGGTCTGGCCTTGGCCGGATAAGCGATGGCAGATTCACGGCCCGGGGACAGGGTTGACGATAATGCCTTTGGTCTGGCGACGGCGGATCCCATGATCTGCGTCCTTGCAAGCCCAAAACGGCATTTGTACGCCCCCCTACACACCAGGGGCCCTTCCCAGGAGCGAGACAACGCCTTGAACCCAGCCCAAGCAAGAGCATCGTCGAGCACCGCGCCCCAAGGCAACGGCGTGCTTAAGTTCGCGGGGATCGAGCCCGGCTCGGCCCTTGAGCCGGCGGTCAGGGAGTTCCTCAGCTACTGCCGGATCGAGTGTGGGTTCGCCAAAGCCACCCTCGAAGCCTATGCCCGCGACCTCATTGATCTTTGGCGTTGGATGCAGCAACAGAAACACGCGCACTGGGACGACCTGAACCTAGACCGGATCGGCAACCACCTGCGTTCTCTGGAAGCACGGGGCCTGGAGATCTCGTCGATCGTCCGCCACGTCGCAACGATCCGCGTCTTCGGGAAGTTTCTAGAGGCCCGCGCTTTCGCGATGAAGAATCCGGCAGAGCTGCTGAGCCGACCCGTCGCATGGAAGCGGCTGCCGTCGGTGATGGGGGCCGACCAGGTACACAAGCTGATCCAGGCACCCCGCCCTACCGACCCCCTGTACCTCCGTGATGTCGCCCTACTCGAATTACTCTACGCCTCCGGCCTGCGCGCCAGCGAGGCAGCCGAACTCACCTGCGACCAGGTACACTTCTCACTGGGCGTCACACGTGTCATCGGCAAAGGCAACAAGGAACGCATCGTCCCCGTCGGCAAACCCGCGCTCGACGCGCTGCAACGCTACCTCGACGACCTCCGGCCGGACCTCCTACGCGACGACAAGCCCACCAACAACGTCTTCCTCTCCCGCACCGGTAGCGAACTCACACGCGTCGTCATCTGGCAGGTCGTCAAGCGTCACGCCAAACGCGCAGGCCTCACCGGCATCTACCCTCACATGCTCCGCCATTCCTTCGCCACGCACCTGCTCTCCGGCGGCGCAGACCTCCGCGTCGTTCAGGAAATGCTCGGCCACTCCGACATCCAGACCACACAGATCTACACCCACGTCGACCGCTCACGACTCAAGCAAGTCATGGCGAAGTTTCACCCAAGGCCTTAACTGCGCATCGACTCCGCCAGGCAGTGCCCATCGGCACTCGTCGATATAGAGGCGCTACCCGCCACGACACCTCCCCTCGCCACATCACAGCCCGGCCCTGTTTAGTAGAGCCCACTCGGATGGCACAACAATTCCTGTGCACAGCCGCTAAACTATAAACAGGCCGGATATACCATGAGCACTGATCCTCTAAGTGATAGCAAGATTGCCGATTCGTGGGCCAAGAACGCTTCGCCATGGACAACCGCGGTCCGCAAAGGGTTGATCGAGAGCCGCAAGCTAAGCACCGACCAAGCTGTCATCGATGCGGTGTTGAGCCGCGACCCGCACACGGTTATTGATTTAGGCTGTGGCGAGGGATGGCTTACCCGCAATCTTTCTGCCCGTGGTCTGCAAGTGACGGGCATCGATATGATCCCGGAGCTTATCCAAGAAGCTCAGTGTGCAGGGGGCGGGGATTTCCAGCTGCTTTCCTATGATCAAGTGGTATCAGGTAATTTCACCGACACTGCGGATGTCATCGTTTGCAACTTTTCTCTATTGGGCAAGGAGCCCGTTGAGGCGGTAATCCCAGCGGTTTCAAGGATGCTGAATCCATATGGATCATTCATCGTTCAGACCCCGCACCCGCTGATGGCTTGCGGCGACGCACCCTACCGAGACGGATGGCGAGAAGGTTCGTGGGATGGTTTCGGCAGCGATTTTACCGATCCCGCACCGTGGTACTTCCGAACACTGGAAGGTTGGATCAGGTTGTTTCAAGATAGCGGGCTTCAATTGCGTGAGCTACGCGAGCCCGTGAATCCCAAGAGCGGCAAGCCAGCCTCGGTGATCTTTATTACCGGGTCTGCCGAGAAGTAGCATTCCAGGAGAACTATTCACCATGAACAAGAAACCTCCTCCCGTCCGCCTTGCCGTGATCGGAGTTGGGGGGATGGCGCAGGTACACATGAAGCACGCGGCAGAACTCGACCATGTCGAGGTCTCGGCGGTGTGCGATACCTCACGGCAAGCCCTGTCTGAGGCGGCCAAACAGCACGGGTGCCCGGGCTTTGAAAACCACAAGGACCTTCTCGCAACGGACATTTGTGACGCGGTCTTGATCGCCACCCCCCACTACGCCCACACAACAATCGGCATCGACGCCCTGAACACAGGCAAGCACGTCCTCGTCGAAAAACCCATCTCCGTGCACAAGGCCGACTGCCAAAAGCTCATTGCCGCACACACGGATAAGAACCTGGTCTTCGCCGCCATGTTCAATCAACGGACCGACCCGTATTTCACCAAGCTCAAACAGATGATCAACACCGGCGAACTCGGCAGGCTGATCCGTGTGAGTTGGATCATCACCAACTGGTTCCGCACAGACGCTTACTACGCCGGGGGCGGTTGGCGGGCGACATGGAAAGGCGAGGGCGGCGGCGTACTTCTAAACCAGTGCCCGCACCAGTTGGACCTGATGCAGTGGTTATTCGGCATGCCCACGCGCGTTGCGGGGTTCTGCGGGATCGGCAAACGGCACGACATAGAGGTCGAAGACCAGGTCACCGCGTATCTGGAATATGAGAACGGCGCGACCGGGACGTTCATCACCTCGACAGGTGAAGCACCCGGGACCAACCGGCTGGAGGTCGCAGGCGAACGTGGCAGGGTCGTGATCGAGGACGATAAGTTCACGTTCACCCGCAACGATATCCCTGCCGATGAGTTTCTGCGGACGAGCAAAGAACCCTTCGGCAAGCCCAGCGTCTCGAATGTCGACATCCCGATCACCGGCCACGGCGGACAGCACAAGCAGGTCCTGGAAAATTTCATCGACGCCATACGCACGGATGCCGACCTGATCGCCCCGGCCGACGAAGGCATCCGATCTGTCGAGCTCGGCAACGCCATGCTCTACGCCTCACTCACCGGCAAACCCGTGGATATGCCGCTTGACGGCGAAGCCTACGAACGGAAGCTACAACAGTTGATCGCAGAATCCACACGCGAAAAGAAAACCGACACCGCAGGCCCCCGCGACATCTCCAATAGCTTCGCTTAACGTCCTGACAGCCCCAAAGTAACGTGCTTGCGTACGCAGCTAATTTCTCACTCACACTAGCCCACGAGCCCCAACATGCCCTGGACCCTAAGTGGCTTCGCAGACGAAGCAAGCGAGAACACACCCGAACAGATCGCCGCCTGTCTCGTCGGCGGAATAACACACATCGACCCGCGAAACGTCGACGGCCACAATATCACCGACCTGCCGCTGGACCACGCCAAGCGGGTCGCAGAGCAGTACGAAACCGCTGGCCTCAGGGTAAACATGTACGGCTCGCCGATCGGCAAGATCGACATCACCGACGATATACAGATCGACCTCGACAAACTAGATCACCTGGGCAAGCTCAAGGACCTCTTCGGAGCGACCGGCGTCAGGGTCTTCAGCTATTACAACAAATCCAACGCCGACAAGGCAAAGTGGCAACAAGAAAGCCTGGACCGCCTCAAGCGCCTGCGTGACCGGGCTGGCGATCTGGGGCTGGTCCTGTTCCACGAGAACGAGAGCGACATCTTCGGCGACCACCCCGAGGACGTCGCCAGGATAGCCCAGCTACGCGACGGACAGACATTCAAGTTGATTTACGACTTCGCCAACTACATCCGCACGGGTGTTGAACCAAGCCAATGCTGGGCGATGTTCAAGGACCAAACTGACTGCTTCCACCTCAAGGATCAGATGCAGGACGGCCAGCACGTCCCAATCGGTCGGGGTGACACCGATGCAGAAGCGATCCTACGCGACGCCGTCGAATCAGGCTGGCAAGGCCCGTGTGTCATTGAACCGCACCTGACGCATTCACAAGCGGTCGTCGCCACCGGCGCACACGGCGCCGGGGATGTTTCGCTGGCGGGTATGTCCCCCGCCCAGTCGTTCCAGGTCGCAACCAAAGCGGCCCACGAGCTGATCGCATCGGTCGGCGCAGAAGTGGCCGACGGGAACGATTCTTAATCTCGAAATCTGAATCAATATTGCACGAATGCCCGAGCGTACCGCCTGTGTTACGTTCACAGCAATACGAACGAAGAAGTCAGGCATCCGCGTCTGTGTCTTCTCGCTCGACGGTATTACTTAGCCTTATAAATCCGACCTCCGCTATCAGCGCCAATACCGTTGTGACCAGAAAGACATGCACCCCGATACCCGCGAAAGCGGGGAGGTTTAGCCCGGGGATCGCCGTTGGGGTCCAGCCGTAGAGCAGCGTGACCGCCAGGTACGGCGCGAGGAAACCACGGACGCCGGTCAGCGTGACGTGGATACCCATATACAACGGGACCATTCGGCGGTCCGCGAAGTCGTTATGGCCGAGGTTCCACGCCAGCATGCCGCCGCCGCGCGATGCGCCATCGACGACACGGGGCAGCGCAAACAGCCCGACGATGCCGGTAAGACCGACAAGCCAATACCCGAACTGCGCAACGATCCAGAACAGTCCCTGGCGGGTACGGAAGCGGGTGATATGGATCCTGTCGAGGTAGCGTGCCCAGGCAGGGACGGTCAACATCGCCACAGCCATCGGGATCGTCGTCGTCAACAAGATACTCACCGCGTACTCGTACTCGATATCTGCGGTGAGTTCGATGATCAGACTGATCAGCGCGAAGTTGCCGACGAGGTTTGCCATCCCGCCGACGAACTGCCAGACCATGTACCAACGGTAGTTGTGATCTTCCCTGAGGATGGTCCAAATGGTGTGCGGCTTGCGTGGCTTGGAATCCGGCTCGAAGGCATAGACGTGGCCGGGCTCGCCGTGGGGCTGGGGCTTGGCGGTGGGCCTGCGCTCATATTTCAGAAGGTGCTTCTCGCCGCGCAGCCGGATGCGTGAAAACGAAACCACCCCGACAGCCGCGATCACCGCGACCACCCGGTAAAGCCAACGGAAACTGTCTGGCGACAGGTCCTGGATAAAGAACCCGATCAGTGGACCTAGCGCAATTGCTAGACTAACAAGCACCGTGAACCGACCGGTGATCTGCGCCCGGCACGCCTCAGGGTAATTCTGACGCCAGACCGTGCTGCGGAGCGTCACCACACCCGCCAGGGCGCAGCGGCTCAGCACCACCGCCGCCACAAGCATCGACGGCCCAGGCCTGACAGTCGGCAAAAATGAAATCACAATCAGAAACAAGAGCACCGACGCCTGCAGCGCACCGATGATCGGCACCTTCCGACGACCTCGCGCGAGCATCGCCCACATAAAACTGGTCAGGTTGGCGTAAATCGGTGCGGCCATGATCGTCGCCAGCTCGAACTCACTGACGTGAAACGTCTTCTTCGCCAACACACCGATCACCCCGGCCTCCAGCATCGCGACCGCTATCGGGAAGGTCGAGGCGGTCACCAACTCACGCGCATAGCTGGGCCGAGCCATCACGGGTTGGCTGGCGGGGAGGAAGTGTTTCAGCGATCCAAACAACATATAGGCACTATCATAGGCAGGACGGCGCCGGGCGTGTCGAGCAGGGGGGACCCAAGGCGGTAGAATGCGGGACCCAGAAACAGGTTGAGACTTGAAAGGTCGAAAATGAAACGTATCCAGAAGCGGGCGATGGCCATCGGGTTGATAGCGGTTCTGTGCTTTGCTGGCACCATAAGCGCTGGGCCAGCGACCGCGAAGGACGGGATGGTGGCGACGGTCCACCCACTTGCAACACAAGCCGGGATCGACGCACTTGAGCGTGGCGGCAACGCGATCGATGCCGCGGTCGCTGCCGCATTGACTCTCGGGGTCGTCGATACGCACAACTCGGGCATCGGTGGCGGGTGCTTCGCGCTGATCCACCTCGCCGACGGCACGATCCTCGCATTGGACGGCCGTGAGATGGCACCAGCCAAAGCGACCCGTGACATGTTCATCCGTGATGGCAAAGCCGACCCCAAACTAAGCCAGACCGGTGCACTTGCAATCGGCATCCCCGGGTCGCTCGCGGTGTACGACTACGCACTCAACCGCGGCGGCAAACTCACACTCGAGGACCTCATCACCCCAGCATCCGACATCGCCGAGCAGGGTTTTATCATCGATCCGGCGTTCGCTTCCCGTCTGGCAGGAGTCGCTAAGACACTCGCACAATTCCCCGAATCCGCGGCATTGATGCTCGACGTGGATGGCAACCCCTGGCCCGTCGGACACCTGCACAAGCAGCCGGACCTGGCCAAGACATACCGAGGCATCGCGCGCGACGGGATCGGATTTTACTACCGCGGCCCGTTTGCGCAAGCTGCACAGAAATGGATGTCAGAAAACGGCGGGCTCATCACCGCCGAAGACTTCGCTAACTACACCGTCAAGCAACGCGAGCCGGTCATCAGCACCTACCGCGGCTATCAGGTGATCGGATTCAGCCCGCCAAGCTCCGGGGGCGTTCACGTCGCACAGATACTCAACATCCTCGGACACTTCGATTTTAGTGAGATGGACGCACCCACACGGGCACACGTCACAGTAGAGGCGATGAAGCTGGCGTTCGCAGACCGGGCGCACTGGTTGGGTGACCCCGACTTCGCGGATGTGCCACGCGGCCTCGCCGATGCCGACTACGCAAGCGGTCTTGCAAAAAAGATCGACCTCAACAAAGCAACCTCTGTTCAGACGCACAGCACGCCACTGGATTCTGACATCAACCTCTTTGGCCGACACACCACCCACATCGCAGCCGCCGACAGTGAGGGCAACTGGGTAGCCATCACCGCAACCCTCAACACCTCCTACGGCTCAAAAGTACTCATCCCCGGGACGGGCGTTTTCATGAACAACCAGATGGACGACTTCTCCGCGCAGCCCGGCGTGCCCAACTACTTCGGCCTGCTCGGCGCAGAAGCCAACAGCGTGCAGCCCGGCAAACGCCCGCTTTCAAGTATGAGCCCAACAATCGTATTGAAAGACGGCCAACCCGTACTCACCCTCGGCGCGGCCGGCGGCCCGACCATCATCACACAGGTCGTTCAGGCCATCATCAATCACTTCGACCTGGAGATGCCTTTGCCCGACGCCGTCGGTGCCCCACGCATCCACCACCAGTGGCGGCCGGATCGTGTGGCGGTGGAGCAAACAGTAGACCCGGCTCTGATCGAGGCCCTTAAACAGCGCGGCCACGAGATACACCCCCGCTCATCTATGGGCGTCACCCAGGCGATCGGCGTAACCGAAGATGGACAACTGATCGGCGTCCACGACCCCCGCGCATCCAACGGCGCGGCTGGCGGATACGACCGAACTAATCCATAGACAGCATTGTCGATACACGCCACCACCCCGGCAGAACCCCACCCGGCCTGCTTCATATAGATTTTGTTTAATTCATACAAGGCCGCTTGACCCTCAGCCCCCGGCTTTTTTGTTGGGGGGGGGATCGGTCACGATGATGCGCACGGGTTTCAATCGTAATCCGTAATATTATGCGAACAACACCACCGTCAGCGTCCAGCACACACCCGCCAACACTGACGCCGCGGTTGCGGGAATTAATTGCGTCTTGACGTGGTCCATCAGGTCCGACCCCGTGGTCATGGCGCTGAGTACCGTGGTGTCGGAGATCGGTGAGCACTGATCGCCGTACACGCTGCCGTTGAGGATCGTGGCGAAACAGACCATCATAAAGAGCATCGGATGCTCCAGGCCTTGTGATTGCGCGATAGCCCAGGCCAACGGCATCCCAAGCGGGAACGCCACCGCGTAGGTGCCCCAACTCGTCCCGGTCGAGAACGCGATGATCATCGTCAACACCTGCAACGTCACCGGCACCGCCCAGTAGGGCAGCGAATCCCCAAGCTGATCGACCAGGTACAGCCCGCCGCCGGCCTGCTTGCTGACCGATCCCAGCGTGATCGCCAGCATCAATATCACCGACGCCACAACCACGCCCTTGAGCCCCTCGCCGAGCCCTTCGACCAGATCCACTAGTTTCATGCCGCGCCACAACGCCATCAAGGCCGACAGCAACAGCGCCGCACCGAAAGCCCAATGGACATTAGGCGATCCACCTTCCATGAACATGAACGTCCCGACTGCGATGCCGATCAGCACCGCTAGAGGCAGGAAGAATTCGGCGACGCGAGGGGTGTATCCGTCGGGGACGTGGCTGGCCTGCAGTTCTTTGGCGCTGAGCGGTGTGGCGTCGGGTGCGTCGAGCTCGCCGGTCTCTCGTGATCGGCGGATCGCCTTGCGGAAACGGCTACCTAATAACGGGGCTTTGTCGAGAGCTAACAGCAGAGTCCCGGTCACCGCGAAGATGCCATAAAAACTAAACGGCACGCTCATAAAAAAGAACTTAAGCCGGTCAGATTCCGTCGCCAGGAACGCTACACCGGGCACATAGATAAGCGCCTGCACATAGGCCGGCCAAGCGTTGAACGCGATCACCGATGCGATCGGACTCGCTGTGGAATCGACGATGTAAGAAAGCTCCTCGTGGCTGACTTTCTGCTGGTCTGCGATGGGTTTGACGGTCGTGCCCACCAACACCGTGCTGACGGTCCCGCCCTGAAAGAAAATCACACCCAGGCCCCAGGCGACCAGCTTCGCCGAGCGCGGCCCGCGGACGAAGTGTTTGGTCATCCACTGTGCAAACGCCTGCGCCGCGCCGGTGCGCGACCAGATGCCCATCAACCCACCCAGCAGCCAGAGGTACAGGATCAGCACCCCGGCCGCACTCTCGGTCGCCATGCTCGGCACGAGCACCGCACCGGTCAGGTCGTATTTCTGAAGCATCAGCGCCCCAACAACGATCCCGCCGAACAGCGAGGTCAACGGCTCCTTGGTCATCAGGCAAAGCGCGATCGCGATCGCCGCGGGTAATAACGACCACAAGCCCCAGTGCCGCGCCGCGGTGACCTGTTCGTAGACCGTCACAGATTCGCCGTCGACCAAGCGATCATCCACAACGACTTCCTGCGATACCTCCGGGAGCTCACCGGGGCCCAGCCTGGCCAGGTAGCCCTCCGTGAGTTGCGCCTCCCCCGCCTTGGCCACCTCGCCAAGCTTCGTTTCTTTTTCCCGCACGGTGTACACAAGCTCGCCGTCGTCGTTGCTGTACACATCCAGCGCAGTCCGCTGAACGCTCCAGGTCGGTGTAACGTACAGACCGACCATCACCGCCGCGACCAACGCCGCCACCGTGACCGCCAGTGCCGTTCGGCTTGGGTGAAACAGCCGCCACAGCGCCGTCGCCTTGGCCTTGGTCATGGTTTCATCGATGTCGCCGTGATGCCCGTCAGGTTTTTGCTTCGCCATCCATTCAGCTTATCGCCTCACGCATCCCCAGACCACATACCCCCCCCCAATCACCAATTCCCACCCAAAACGACCGCATCCACACAGACTCAATAGGCTGTGCCATCGGGGTCCAGCCGTTTGTCCCGCACATGCCCACCGCGACCCTCCACACAAAATCTTCGCTTGGCCCGCACTTGGCCACACATGACCATCGCTGACCCGCTCAATACCTTCACTTGACCTTCACTTGGCCATCACAGGATCATCACCGATTCATCATAAGATAATATTTAGGCTAAATATTATCTTATACCGGGTGTGAGTGGGAAACAGATCAGGCAGGCTGGCTGAAGAGACACGGACACGAAAGCTGGTACGGACACTTAATCGGGTGGATACACCATCACCCCGCCTCATGTGAGCCCCGCCACGTGTCAAAGGAGCGCTTACCCCCTTGTGGTACAGCGCCTACAATACACCGT
>JAJDCT010000046.1 GCA_029260695.1 Phycisphaeraceae bacterium | reverse complement strand
TTACCGCAAGGCCGCCTACTTCGCTGACAACGACGACCCCGAGCCCTATATCACGATCGCTGACTTCTACGCCTCGATCGGCGACCAGCCAAACGCCGTCACCGCTCTGCGCTACGCCAACTTTGTCGACCCGGGCAATCTTGAGGTCGCCGAACGCTTGCGCCGCTTCGATATCGTCCCCGGCCCAACCATCACGCAAGCCCCCCCAAAGCCCGCGCTGCTGCATTGAGCGCATAAACAATTTATGCCATGCCCGCGTGGCGGACCCGATCGGGTTGCGCGTGCATCAGAGCATTCTCAATCCAACGGTCGTGGCTTTCATAGCTGCGGGGCGACGCCCCGCGGGCCCGCGGCGTGTCACGCAGCGGCCAGCAACAAATCTGGCTAGATAAGTTTGTCTCTCTCCACGCTACGCTTGGATTGGGATAGCTTTAGTTGTATTTCTATACGCAAACTGATCGACTGCCGACAAGCTCGGCCCGGCATTCTATTGGGTGGCCGAGCCCAGCCGCTTTCGGTGAAGCCCGCCGATCAACGCCACGCACAAGCCTAACAGCCCCAGCCCCGCCGGCTCCGGGATGGGGTTAGAGTTGCCATCTGGGGTTATGTGCCCGGGCAGGCCCGAGCCGGGATTGGTATTGCCACCGGTCCCAGGGTCGGTGCTTCCACCGGTGTCTGGGTCAGGTAACGGGTCCGTGTCGACGGGCGGATCGGGCAGCGGTGGCGGGGGGATAGAGTTAATTAGACTGACGAACCCGCCGTCGAGTGAATACTTGTTTTTTAGTTTCCCCTCGACGCTCACAGCCCAGAATTCTAAATCCCCCACAGCGTCATCGGAGAACGTGAGTGTCGCCAGGTGCATGCCAACGCCGATGTCGCTGGTTCGGATGTTTCTCCAGACAACCGCGATCCCCGTGTCATCAAACTTCACCGGTGGCGGGGGCGCCGGCTGAGTCAGGTCGCCAGCGGTCAAACCCGCGCTGGTGAACGGGTCGTCGTTGATGCTGATATAGCTGTCGCCCAGGCCGTTCGGTCTGATGACCGGGTTGGAAAAACCCGGGACCTGCAGCATCGATCCGGAGGACAGGTCTGACAACGCGGCAGCGACCGTCAGATCCCTGTCGGTATCCACGGTGAATGTGTTGATCACCCAGCCGGGCAGCGTTGTGTTGTCCTGCAGCACGTTGAGGGACAGCAACGCCTGGGCCTGGGAGCAGGCGGTGGCGCATACGGTGACAGCTATCAGGTTGCGCGTGATTGACATGGCGATACCCCGTGTAGTGAAGTGATAATTAAAAAGGTCCGGCAGCACATCGACTGGTCCTTTAAAAATGCAAATTCATTATCGTACTTCCCGCAGTCTTGTCAAGCGCGGGCGCAAAAAAACAGATGATTCCCCGCCTCATTGCGGCGATCTCGCAAAAAAACCCTCGGCCACGAGGCCGAGAGTCGAAGGGGGAAAGATTATTATTTTGAATATATGGGATCGGTCTGTGCCAGGCATGGTCAGGCCCGACGGCGCTGAACGGCCAGCAGAGCGGCACCGGCCAGTAGCGCCAGGCTTGTCGGCTCCGGGATAGCGACAATCCTCAATACCTGCCCGAACCCCTGGCCCGTATCGTCGCGGAACGGCCCGATGTTGGTGCCTGCCAGCAAATACAGCTCGCCGTCCGCGTCCTGCCCAAAACCCTTGACGAAAAGGCCAAGCTCTCGGGCATCCAGCCCTATGAGTAGTTCCTCGATCTCACCGGTGGTCAGATCACCGACGAACAGCCGGCCCGCCGGGGCAGCAAAGCCCAGTGAGAAGTCACCGAAGACGTACTTGCCGACCAACTCAGGGATCGCGCTGCCCCGGTAGACGAACCCGCCGATGATTGAGGTGCCCTCGTCGTGGTCGTACTCGAGAACGGGGTCGATCAGGTCGTTGGGCAGGCCGGTCAAGTCATCGGAGACGGTCCCGTTTATTGGATCGAAGGCGAAGCTGCCTTCTTTAAGGCGCCAGCCGAAATTACCCCCGGCGGTAATGATGTCGACCTCCTCGATGTTGTTTTGTCCGACGTCCGCGAGGACGAGTTGCCCCGTCGTGTCGTTCGTGACCTGTCCCGTAGCCGGATCGACATCGAAAGCGAAGCGGAACGGGTTGCGCAAGCCGTAAGCGTAGATCTCGTCCAAGACGTTGCTGTCGTTTACGAACGGGTTGTCCGCTGGGATGCCGTATTGTCCGTTGGCGCTATTGCTGCCTAAGGGGTCAAACCTGACCACCGAGCCCAGTATGCTCGTGGTGTTTTGCCCATTGCCATCGGGGCCGTGCCCAGGGGCGTTGTCGTCCGCTGCGCCCCCGTCACCGATCGAGAGGTAGAGCTGACCGTCTGGGCCGAACGCGAGCGTGGCGCCGTTGTGATTGGATTGCGGCTCGTCAATCCGCATCACCTCACGGGAGATCGAGGCTGGGTTAGCGGTGATGACATCTTCGCGTGGATCGACATGCCATTCGCGAACCACGCTCTGGTGGTCGAATGCCTCGCCCGCAGGCAGAGGCACGGTGAAATCCGCAGGGCCGCTTACCGGTTCACTGGTGTAGGTGTAGAACTTCCCGTACCCGGGGTTGGTAACGTCGGATGCAAAGTCCGGGTGGAACGCGATACCAAGCAGGCCCCTCTCGTCGAAATCGTTAAACGGGCCTCCACCGCCTGTGACGCCCAAGTCAACTAGATTGCTGGACACGTCCAAGTATGGATTAGACTGCAGTTGCCCGTCCTTGATTAGCCGGACTTCGCCGCCCTGGTCTACAACGAACAGCCGATCGGTCCCATCCCCGGCGTGGGCTAGGTAATTGGGCGCAACCAAGTTGTCGGCCACCGTCTGTAGTTCGATGCCGATTGCGCTCTTGGGGATCGGCGTGGGGATGGGGTCGGCCAGTTGGCCCTTTGACACGCCGGCTAACGCAACAATCAATGCCGGACACGAAGCGAAATATCGATTCTTGAATATCATAATGATCCTTCTCCCGCCTGTTCTTTAAGGCGGTAATGGCGGTTGGCCCCGCAGTTGAATTTCCGTCGACAATTACAACCACCGCGCCCTGGACTTCTAATCCCCCCACACATCGAGGGGCTGGCGAAGCCGGCCTTTGCGAAACACGGATGCAAAAAGTGAAAAATAAAATTACGAGAGCCCGAGAGGTGCACGTCGGGCCCTCGAAGGGGGTGGCACCGATGGCAGTAAAAGGCTGGAAAGGTCCCGGCCCGGCCTAACGAGAACGTCCACGCAGCGCAGTACCCATAACACCAATGACCAATAGTGATGCCGCAGCGGGCTCAGGCACGTTGGTAAAACCGAAATCGTCCAAGGCGTTCATGAAATTCGAAGCCCGGTTGTCAATCGTGATGTGATCGATATCGCCGGACAGTGCCAACAAGGTGAATCCCCGGCCCCGGGGGTCTGTGGGATCAGAAAAACCAGCGGAGATCGTGATCGGGGCCCCGATGGCCTGATCCGCGTCGTCGAAGGCGGTCACGACCGTATCGCCGTTGGCCAGGGGATGGGTCTTGATGAAAAATTCGACCGTCGACGCGTTGTTCTCGAAGAAGTCGATGAAAGCGACCGAATGTTCCAGCACCATCCAGGACCGGATCCCTGAGTGATACAACGATCCATCTCCGATCACCCCCGCGAAGGAGTTGTCGGTTAGTGCGGCCCGGTTGGGTGAAGTGCCCAGCAGGATCGGGTCGCCGACCGTCGTGTTAGGGCTGAACCCCTCGAAGTCCTCGAAGAAGTCCAGATCCTGCGGGGACGCCAGCGAGATCGCCGGTGCCAGCAGTGTGACAGATAAGAATGTCTTCCAGCGAAGCATACGATTCTCCTTAAAAAAACATGGCTGTACGACAACGAGCTCGATTGAAAAACAGCGGGAGGAACCGATAGTCTGATAGTCTCGGACCAGCTGCTAAAGAGGTTGCTGTGCCCGCATGGTGGCGATTATCTTGCAACACCTATTCATGTCTCGGGTTCTCGTGCTGATTGCACGGGCGATAAAATACAAGACCCGGGCCGCGGTTTCAGAGATCGATCCGGTCTTTTGTGCTGTCTTGGGTGGGGTTACCAGATCTGTTCAGATCCTCCGGGGGGGTACGCAGCAGGGGCAAAATCGCCGGTGAATCAAGCGGAGAGACTTCCAAGAGCATCAGCCCGTCGACCTCTGTTTGGAAAAGGTGCA
>JAJDCT010000045.1 GCA_029260695.1 Phycisphaeraceae bacterium | reverse complement strand
CGCATCACCTCCTTGAGCCGGCTACACATCAATTCGTAATGACGGAAGCACACGCTCTGAACGTGTCGGCGGTAGGTGTAGAGGTACAACGGCAGGTTCGCGAGTTGGCCGTGCTCAGCAAGGCGGAGGAACAGGTCCAGGTCCTCGACCCAGTCCGTCCCCTCACACCACCCCCCCACTTCCCGCAGAGCCTCTGTGCGCATCATCAGGCTGGCGTGGACCATGACGCTGGCATCCCCATCGAGCAGGCCACGGTCGATCGCTTCATGTTCCGTCGGCGGCTCCTGCGCCCCGGCGGGCGAACCAAACGGGTCCGTTCGCTGGACCCAGGAACCAAGGGCCACACAGCCCCGATGCGCGTCCATGTAGTCGACCTGACGTGCAAAACGGACCTCGGCACACCAGTCGTCCGCGTCCATACGGGCGATGTACTCACCCTTTGCAGCGTCAAGCCCGTCGTTGAGCGCCCCGACGATCCCCGTGTTCGGTCGAGAGATCACGCTGATCTGTCTATGCCGGGTGGCGTAGTCGTGAAGTATCGCAAGCGATGTATCTGTAGAGCCATCGTCAACACAGACCAACTCCCAGTCAACAAACGTCTGCGCGAGGATGCAGTCGATCGCTTCGGCCAGGTAGGCCTGGGCGTTGTAGACCGGCATCAAGACGGACACACGCGGCGGGCAGTTTTGCTTGCTGGATTCCACTGGTGCTACGCGGCCTTTCTATGAGACGTGAACGATGCCCCAAGCAGATCCGTCAACTTACCCGCCGCGCGTCTCCACTTGGACTGATCTAAGGACGCGAGCCATCGCTCGGCCTCACGAAACTTTGCCGGGGGCGTTGTGTTGCGCAGCGGGTCCATACCCATAAACGGCAGCGTGGACAGGGTCCTGCCCCGCCAACTGATGACGTCGAGCTGTGGCGTGTAGTGAGGCGTAACTTCGCCGGTCATGTCGTGCCAGGGGTGGAACAACCTGACGTCCGGGTTCCACCGCACCATCAAACCCAGACTGCACAGCCGAGCGTACACGTCCTTGTCGTTGGCGTGGAAGCCGGTAGCGAAGATCGGGCTCTGCTCGTACCCGTTGATCTTGGTGAGCCACTTGCGGCGGACGCTCAGGCAGGCGCCGTGATTGGATGGGTTGGTCAGTTCGCATACCCCGCGCAGGTGGTCGAGGCTGATGGTATCGATGTGCTTTTCAGACGGTTCGTTATAGCGGTGGTAGTAGGTCACCAGCCGATCGCTTGCCTGGTGGTCTTCCCAGACGGCGCTGAGAAAACCCGGCTCGGCGATCACGTCGGCGTCGGGGATCACGACCAGATCGCCCCGTGCCTCAGAGATGCCGCGGTTAAAGCAGTAGGACGAGTGGTAAGTCCCGCTGCGACCAAGTGCGATCGCGCGGAAGTTGCGGGGGGCACGCCGGGAGCCGGACAGTGTATCGATCCTGTGTTGCAGATCGGGATGAATATCGCTGTAGTACTCGACCCAGATCAGCTCGTAATCCTCGGGCGGGAGGTCTTGGCGAGCCATAAAATCGATCGAGTCGTAACGCTCACGGAACGACCCGTCGACCATGACGACGCTGATCTTGGGGCGTGGCCCCGTATTGCCTATGCCGGCCTCGTTCATGTCTTGTTCATCCATCATCACGCGGCCCGCCTTGTATTCAGGGGCTGCACGTTGCGGGCGACCTGCTCATACCACACGAGGAAGCTTTCAACCTGGGTGTCCAGATCGAACCGTTGCGTCGCCACCTCGGCTGCCTGCTCACCAAGCGAGCGACGCAGGCCGGGGTTGTTCAGGAGCGTTGTCACATATGCTGCAAATAGGGCGGAGTCACCCGCTGCCGCGAGCAGCCCGGTCCGGCCGTGATCGATCTGCTCGGGTATCCCCCCCACATCCGACCCAACCACCGGTATGCCGCAGGCCATGGCCTCGATCACCGTGGTGGGGAACGTGTCTTCCTTGGCGGCGTGTGCATAAACATCCGCAGCACGGTAGTAGTCAGCGACTACTTCCGAGTCGGATTGTGGCGCTACAAATTGTATGCGTGACCCGCCGATATGCTGGGTCTCTCCCGCTTCGCCCAGCGCGACACACAACACCGGGCGGTCGGCAGCCGCCTGGCCGATCTGGCGCACTGCCTCACGCAACGTGTCAAAGTCTTTGAAGTCTGATCGGCGGATGCCGTTTGCTGCGAAGAGAATGACATACGCGTTCTCCGGCAAGGCGAGGCGGTGACGCGCCAAGGCCCGATCGCCGGGGCAGAACACTGTAAGATCCACACCGTTTGGGATCACCCGTGAGTCCCGCACGGCCGGGGCGAGCATTGATCGCTTGGCTTTGTCCATCAGCCATTGCGAAGGCGCGGTCAGGTACACATGGCTGTCGGCGTAGATGTCACTTTTACGACGCCAATTCCGCGCAGTCGCGTCTCGCTTCACCGCGGGGTAAGTCCCAATCGCCGGGCACTCTCCGCATCCGGCCTGCCATCGGTCGCAACCTAGCGAGTGCGCACAGTGCCCAGAAAGCATCCAGGCGTCGTGCAGGGTGACGAATACCGGGGCGTGCTGTGATATCCGTGGCAGTTGGCGCAGATCGAAGTAGCCGCCATGAAGATTGTGTAAGTGAATCACATCAGGCGTACGTGTCTGCGTGTCAACAAGAGCCCCCGTACCGGGGAACCCAAAGTGCTCGCGGCCGAGTTGGCCGTCCAGCCAGGCATCGGGGCGTCCGATCGCATCAGCTAGTGAACGCAATGGACGCGTGCCGCCTAGGCGGTGCTCGTAGCTGTGCAGTTGGTACGAAGCACCGGCCCAGAACCTTGCCCAGGTGTTGCGTGCCGATGCGTTTGGGATCTCGATAACATCCGGGTCATTGCCTGTCTTGCGGCCGACAGACATCGTTGCCTGGTGGCCACGGGCGATGTACCGCTCGTGCAGATTCATCGCGATACGTTCAGCCCCGCCGCCACGGTCTGCGGTACTCACCTGCAGGATTTTAAGCACGCTGTCTGTCATGCCGCCTGCGCCCCCACTTCTTTAAGAAGGCGCGCGCCGTCCCAATCTCGCACGAGCATCCTTGGCAGTTGATAGGGGTCATCACTTCTGCCCAATACTCCGGAAAAGTTTGAGCAGGCGCAGGTAAATCCCGCATCGGTCACGGCCTCTACGGTGGCCTGCGTGTACGAGCTGCGTGTGCCATAGGGATAAGAGAAAGCCTGCACCGGCTGGCTGATCAACCGCTGCAGGTCATCTTGACTTTGTCGTATCTGCCTGCGTTGTTCTTCCAACGGCAGCGTTGCCAGGATCGGGTGATCGATGGTATGTGCCCCGACCTCAACGAGCCCATCAGATGCGAGCCGCCTAATCTGATCAGCAGTCATCGTGCGGTGGGTCGATCGTGACTCTGCGCTAACCCCAGCCCACCGGCAAAGAGAATCCAACGCAGCGGACTGTTGATCGTATGGCAGCGGGCGCAACTTATCGCAGAGACTCATGTAGGCCGACTGCCGCACCCCCTGAGGCTGTGCCGACAACACATCCCAACGGTGTTGCGAGTAACCGCAAGCTTCTACACCCAGCACCCACCGGCAATCCTCATCTCCGAGGGTAATGGCCAACTCACCGGGCAAGGCGCGATCTCTCAGGAAGATGTCTTGCAGCTTGTCCCAGTAGAATTCACGCCTACCACCTACCGCACCGCTGGCAACGAAGACGGTCGCGGGGATTTGATGCTTCTCGAGGATCGGCTTGGCTATCGTCAGGTTGTCTTCGTAACCATCGTCGAATGTAACGACAACCGCACGGCCCGGCACAGCTCTCCGACGGACACACCGGGACAGCTCCTGCAAGCTCATCGGGTGAAACTCTTTTGCGATCAGCCGCATCTGTTCGTCAAACCGCTGTGGGCTCACCGCCAGGAGCTGTGGGTCACACGCAAGATCAACGACACGGTGATACAGCAGAATCACCGCGGTTTGCGTGGAGCGGCCGAACAGCCCCAGTGCCTTGCCTCTCAAGTTGTCGATCGTGCTGCTGATCATGGGTCTATTGGTTTCTGTGCCCTGACGGCGACGATGATCGGGTAGTCCGGGTCGTGGTAGTCGATCTCGGGTTGTGTCAGTTCTTCGAGGGACAGGCCGTGCAGGAACGCGGTCGCGGTTAGGACGTTGCCGTAGGTTTGAATTTCGACCGCCTTATCA
>JAJDCT010000044.1 GCA_029260695.1 Phycisphaeraceae bacterium | reverse complement strand
GGCGACGCCGAGGGCTTTGTGATCCTAAGTGAGGAGGCGGTTGCCAAGGGTGTTCGGCGTATCACCGCGTTGACCGGGTCGGCGGCGCACCAGGCGGAGGCCAATGCACAAGGATTATTAAACCGGCTGGAAGCGATCAAGAGCGCCGGCGACGAAGCCAACCTCGCGGACAACCTCGCCAAGCTGACCACGGAGATCAGCGAAGCCGCACTCCCCGCCGTCGCAAAGGCCCAGTTGCGTGATGGCATGGCGAAGCTGCAGGAGCTTGCCAAGAAAATCGAGAAACAAAAGAGCAAGGACAGCGCGGGCCAGGTCGTCGAGACTGCCAGACAACTGGCCGATCAGCTCTCCGGCGAGGTAATTGTCACCGCGATCGAGGGCGCGGATGCCAACGCCCTGCGCACCGCGATGGACGTGATCCGCAAGAAACACCCGCAGTCCGCGCTGCTGCTCGCAGGGTCGGCTGGGGAAGACAAGGTCGCGCTCATGGCGGCCGTCCCCAAGGACATGATCGGCAAGGGTCTCAAGGCCGGGGACTGGATCAAGGAGACGGCTAAAATCGTAGGCGGCGGCGGCGGCGGACGCCCAGACACGGCGCAGGCCGGCGGAAAAGAACCCGCGAAGATCCCACAGGCGTTGGATACCGCAAAGTCATTCGCATTGGATAAACTCAGTTAGCCACAGAGGCACAGAGATATCAGATGTAACAGTGATAAACGCAGATGAACGCGGATAGGAGGGGTTGTTTAGCCCACCCATTATAATTTTCTTTAATCAGCGTTTATCAGCGTTCATCCCTGTTTCACTTTTCCTGTCTTCTCTGTGCCTCTGTGTCTCTGTGGTAAAATGGATTGAATTATGCCCACCATCAACAACAACTTCCTCAAGCTCCAGGCCGGCTACCTCTTTCCCGAGATCGGTCGGCGTGTTGCTGAGTTTACTAAGACCCACCCCGAGGCCGAGGCGAAGATCATCAAGATGGGTATCGGGGATGTGACCGAACCGCTGCCCGAGGCCTGCGTGGTCGCGATGCACAAGGCGGTGGATGATCTGTCTAAACGCGGATCGTTCCACGGCTATGGACCCGAACAGGGGTACGCCTGGCTCCGCGAGGCGATCGTCGAGAACGACTACCGATCGCGGGGCTGCGATGTCGGCGCAGATGAGATATTCATCTCTGACGGCTCCAAGTGCGACTGCGCCAACATCCTGGACATCCTCGGGCACGACAACACCATCGCGGTGACAGACCCGGTGTACCCGGTCTATGTCGATACCAACGTGATGGTAGGCAACACCGGCGGCGCGGATGAGGCGGGGCGGTACGGCGGGCTGGTTTACCTGCCGGTGACTGCGGAGAACGGCTTCACCCCCGAGTTACCCACGACCCCTGTTGACATCATCTACCTGTGTTATCCCAACAACCCCACGGGGTCGGTGGCGAGCAAGGAGACGCTCAAGAAGTGGGTCGACTACGCCAACGAGCACGGCTCGCTGATCCTGTTCGACGCGGCGTATGAGGCGTACATCACCGAGCCGGGCATCCCGCGGTCTATTTATGAGATCCCAGGTGCCCGTGAGGTGGCGATCGAGTTCCGAAGCTTCTCAAAGAACGCCGGGTTCACCGGGACACGGTGCGCGTTCACCGTCGTCCCCAAGGGGCTGACGGGCAAGGCATCCGACGGCACGGGTATCGAGTTGCACAGACTATGGCAGCGCCGGCAATCGACGAAGTTCAACGGCGTTTCCTACATCGTCCAGCGCGGGGCCGAGGCGGTCTACTCCGAGGCAGGCCAGCAGCAGATCGCCGGTCTGGTGAGCTTCTATCTGGAGAACGCCCGCATTATCCGCGAGGCCCTCGTGCGGACCGGCATGACCGTGTTCGGCGGGGTCAGCGCCCCGTACGTCTGGATCAAGACCCCGGCCGGGCAGACCAGCTGGGAGTTCTTCGACACCCTCCTGAACGACACCCACATCGTGGGCACGCCCGGCAGCGGGTTCGGGGCCTCCGGCGAAGGCTACTTGCGACTCAGTGCGTTTAATAGCCGTGAAAATGTCGAAGAAGCGATGCAACGGATCGGGTCGGTGCTGGCGGTGTGAGGTCGGTCGATATGAGGGCGCTGATACGGTGACATCATGACCGACGAGCCGATCAACATCCTGCATGAGGCCGCCTCGCTGCTCGCCGAGTGCCGGACCGCCAGCCTCGCGACTGTCTACGTCGACGGCCGGCCGCATGCCGCCAACATCCAGTACGTTCACGACGATCAACTGAACATCTACTTCGTCTCCAGCGAGGACGCCGCCCACAGCCGACACATCACGAAGAATTCCACGGTCGCCCTGACCGTCTATCACCACGACGACCAGGACCCCGCCAGCATCCGCGGCCTGCAAATGCACGGGCAGGCACAACCCATTACCGACCAAGCCGAACGCACCGACGCCCTGACCCTCTACGCCGCCCGGTTCCCCTTCATCACAGAAGACCCCGCACTCCGTGCCGCCGTTGAGCAACAGACCTTCTACCGCATCACCCCGACCTGGCTACGCCTGATCGACAACCGCCGGGGGTTTGGGTGGAAGGCGGAGATAGAGTTGGGATGACCACGGACACGCTTAGTGTGAAAAGAAGAAGCTCTGAGGTTTCTACCCGCAGGAAACTACGGATCTGCAAATAAGTTCACCGCTGCTATTGGGTGCTGCTCTGCTGTATGCCGACCGTCTGCGGACGGTAGGAAACGATTGTGACTTTGAGTTGGGCTGTGTCATCGTCAGACGTGTTTGTCAGTAACGCGGAGCCTTTGGAGGCAACCTTACGCGTTGACTGGCCGCTTGGCCCGAGCGTCACGGGCGATTCAAAGTCAGCTTTGTCACAGGTGACGACCACGTCGGTCGCCCCTTCGTTGAGAGTCGTAATGCCGAATGGCCCGGACTGGTCCCCGCCGACCTCCAAAGTCTCACCGGGTGCGATAGAGAGGGGGGCCGTGAAGGTACTGCAGGCATTGAGAATAAAGAGTGCGGTACATGCAAAGATAACCGGGATGGCGTTTGACATGTGATGTGCTCCTTGATTTGCCGAGTTGACGTATGGGCAGTGTCTGACAGTTTCACAAAGCATATGTTGCGACAATCAGCCCAGCAATTGAAAAATCGTATCTCTGATTATCTCCGGCTCGCTCATCCGCCCTGAGCCTTCGGTCCGACACGCTTGCCAGCCGTCGTCTGGGCCGATGAGTTGGGCGTTGGGGAGTTCGCTGAGCGTGGCGACGTTCTTCTGGACGATGGGGTTGGCCCACATGTCGGCGTTCATGGAGGGGGCGATGAGCAGGGGGGTCTTGCTGGGGAGCGCGCAGGCGACGAGGGTGACGACGTCTCCGGTCAGGCCGTGGGCGAGTTTGGCGATGAGGTCGGCGGTGGCGGGGGCGATGACCATGAGTTCACACCAGCGTGCTACGCCGATGTGCTGGCTGTCGGGGTGGTCATCGGATTGCCAGACGCTGGTGAGGACCGGCTTGCCCGAGAGGGACTGGAAGGTGAGCGGGCCGACGAACTTGGTGGCGGCGTCGGTCATGAGGACGCGGACGTCTGCGCCTTGTTGGGCGAGCCGGCTGACGAGTGTGGCTGTTTTGTAGCAGGCGATCCCGCCGGAGAGTGCGACGGCGATGCGTCGGTCGGACAGCGGACCCGTTGGCCCCGGACTAGCGGGGTTGGGCGATGGATCGTTGTTTGGTTCAGATGGCGGGGCCATGCGTGACGGCTCCGGCGGGTGTGGTCCGCGTGGCCAGACGGTTTATCGTCGCAACTCGACTACCCGGTGTGTGGTCGCAGAATCCCCCGGCAAAGCCGGGGCTGAGGGCGAGACCTGATGGCTAAGGCCTAATCAGAATCTGCTTTAGATCTCGTCGGAGTCGGCGTTTTCCAACTCGTAGTTGATCTTGCCTTCGACGGCTTCCTGGACGGCGACCTCGAAGTCGGTGCGGCCATCGCGCTCGACCAGCGGGCGTGCGCCTTCCATCAACTCACGGATACGGTGCTGGATCAGGGCGGTGAACTTGAAGCGTCCGCCGAGCTGGTGCACGATCTTGTCGTCTTTGAGTGCCTCGATCATAGTCGTGGGCTCCGGGGAGTAGGTGCCATGTGTTTTTGCGGAGGCGTATGGGGGTCAACGCCGAGCCCTAAAGTATAACTGGAGTAATGGACGGAAACAAGCGGGGGCAGGCGGTTTCAACCCCGGCTATCGGCCTGACAGGTCCACGAGACTTGAGAGAAGATCGACCAGCTCCGGGCTTTGGGCGGGTGTCAGCGTGGTGATCTGGGTCAGGCCCAGCCGCGTGATGCTGACGTGATAGGCCACCTGATCGGCCGGCCAGGCCGGGTTCCAGGTCTGGCCGTTGTAGGTGACATAGTCTGCCAGCTCGTAGATACGGCCCATCTGAGCGGGGGTCAGGTCGGCGACCGCAGGAGGGGCCCAGGGCTTGTCCGCCTCCGATCCCACCGCCAGACGCAGCACTCGATCAGCGCCCAATTGGTAGCGTGAGGGCTGGCGGGTCGGGTCCGGGCTGCCTGCCGGGGCCTTCACATGGAACATCAACGCGAAGTCAGGGGGGTAGGCTATCGCAGCCGACTCGGGCTCGGGGGGTAATAGGAAGCAGCCGGACAGAGCGAGTAGAACGGCCATGGCGGCGGTGACGGGGTATGGATGTGACATGTCGGGCTGGCCTTTCGCCGGTGATTCTCATCAGAGTGTGACTGGGATCGCGTGTCCAGACAAGCCCGGGCGGCTTGCCGAGGCCCGGTGGCCTGCTACCATCCGACCCCATGAAGACAAGCCTCGCCTGGCTGAATAGCTACCTGGACAAGCCGATCACCGCTGACGAGGCCGAGCCCCTGCTGACAAGCGTGGGGTTCCCGTTCGACGGCCGGGACGGATTGACGCTATCTACCGGTGCCACGGATACGCTCCTGGATGTTGAAGTCACCAGCAACCGCGGCGATTGCTTAAGCCACTTGGGGCTCGCACGCGAGGTGGTGGCGGCTTCCGAGCGATCGCTTATCCCACCCGCCATTGAATTGCCTAGCGATACCGGCCCGGCGGGTACGCCGGGGGTAAGTGAACTTACGAGTGTCGAATTCAACGAGCCACAGCTCTGCCCGCTATACACCGCGCGCGTCATCACCGGCGTGAAGATCGGCCCGAGCCCCAAGTGGCTTATCGAGCGGGTCGAGGGCGCCGGGCTTCGCAGCGTTAACAACGTCGTGGACATCACCAACTTCGTGCTGCTGGAGCAGGGCCAGCCGCTGCACGCTTTTGATATGACGAAGCTGGCCGGGCGGAAGATCGTCGTGCGTCGTGCCAAGGGCGGCGAGCGATTCATCGCGATTGATGGGACGAAGCACGAACTGAGAGAGAAGATGCTGGTCATCGCCGATGCCGAGAAACCGGTCGCGGTTGCCGGGGTGATGGGCGGGCAGGACAGCGAAGTCACCGAGACGACGACGGACATCCTGCTGGAGTCCGCGATATTCGAGCCTCTGAGTGTGAGGAGCACCAGCCGAGCGTTGAAGCTGGCTAGCGATTCGAGCTTCCGCTTCGAGCGCGGGGTCGACCCTTTGGGTGTGGACCGTGCCAGCCGACGTGCGGCGCAGCTGATCGTCGAACTGGCGGGCGGGACGCTTGCAGACGGGGTGATCCGCATCGGTGAAGATGAACCCGCCGCCGCCAAGGTGTCGATGCGCATCAGCCGGTGCAAGGCGCTGCTGGGGATCGATCTCAACGCCGATCAGATCTGTGATTCACTGGCACGCCTTGGTCTGAGCCCTCAAGCCGCCGACGACAAAGTCACCTGTGCGATCCCGACGTTCCGCATGGACCTTAAACGAGAAGTCGACCTGATCGAAGAAGTCGGCCGGCTGTTCGGCTACGACAATCTCTCGGTGAACGCCCGGCTCGAATTAGAGGTCAGGCCTAAGCAGACCGACATCACCGCCCGGCAGGAGCTTGGTCGGGTCCTGGCTGCCCACGGGTATCACGAGACGATCACCCCCTCGCTGCTGACCGAGACTCACGCGGCGACTTTTTGTCCTGATTCCCTTAAGCCGATGGCGCTGGCTGGCGAGACAAGGCGTAAAGATAAGTTTTTGCGTCCTTCACTGCTGCCTAGCCTGTTGAACTGCCGAAAGCACAACCAGGACCGAGGCAACGACGAGGTACGCCTGTTTGAAGTTGCCGGGACGTGGGGCGATCAGGAAGGCAAGACCAACCAGGTCACCTCCTTTGCAACCCTCACCGACGCGCATGACCCGCACGAGGGATTCCGCAACGCGCGCGGAGCGATCGAAGAGCTAACCGAGACACTGGGCGGCGAAGCGGCAAGCAAGACACTTGTTTTCGAGCCGGTTGAGGACGCCAGGTACCAGCCCGCGGCCAAAGTGATGCTGCTCGGCGAAGAGCGTGGCCGGATCGGCGTACTCTGTGATACGTTGCAAAACCAGTTCGGCCTGCAGGCCCCGGTCGTGCTGATGGAGGTCGACTACGTCCCTTTCGCGGCCAACTTCCCGCCTAAACGCACGGTCGGCGATCTGCCAAGGTTCCCGGGGATCGAACGCGACTTGAGCATCATCGTAGATGAGGCCATCACCTGGCGGCAGGTCGAAAGGTGTGTCGAGAATGCCGCGCCCCAAATGCTCGAAGACGTCCAGTTCCTGACCATCTTCCGTGGCAAGCAGATCGGGAAGGGCAAAAAGAGCCTGAGCCTGCGGATGCGGTTCCGTAACCCTGATGCCACACTAAGGCACGACGAAGTCGATCCACAGGTCAACGCGGTGGTGGAAAAGCTGAAGCAGGGGGTCGGCGCAGAACTGCGCGGGTGATTCCCGTTTAGCCCGGGCGGCCACGCCCGGTGTACGCCGCGTGTCCGCGGCGGCTAAACATGATCCGGCATGGTTGAATTAAACGGCTCTAAGTATCCTCGCGCCTCGGGTCGTACCAAAGGCCCAGTTTGTCGCGGCTCTTCACGGCGGGCATCCCCCCGAAGCCGAACGTCGCAAGCATGCAGATCATTTCCCAGAACGAATAGGTGCGTAGCTTCCGGCCGGAGGTCATGACGGGTTCGCGGAGCACGACGAACCGGCCGAGGCGGCGAATTTCCCAGCTGAAAGTCACCTCTTCGGTAGCAAACAGTTCTTCGCTGAATCCGCCCACGGTGTCGAAGGCGTCCCGGGTGCAGTAGACAAAGCACCCTGCGGCGAGCCCGGCGTGGCGGTAGAAGAAGGTGAAGACCGGTGCGATGATCCGGCCGTAAAGTGGCAATCGGCCTTCGATCGCGACCGCTGCGCCCCCGCCGATCACGCCGGCAAGGATGTGCTCCCTAACTTGGCCCAGCACGGCCGGATTGATCGTCGTGTCGGCATCGACGAATACAAACAACTCACCCGAAGCGTGAGCCGCGCCGCTGTTGCGTGTCTTTGATATCTGGCGGTGATCGACGTGCACGACTTGAGCCCCGCGTTCCTGGGCTACCTTAGCGGTGGCGTCGGTCGAGGCGTCGTCGACAACGATGACCTCGTAAGGCACGCCCACCGCCTTAGCCGATGCGTGGATCGACTCAAGCGTGCTGGGCAGAAGCTCTTGCTCGTTGTGTGCGGGGATGATGAACGAAAACATCATGCCTGATTATAGCCTGAGGTTTATTTCAACAGATTCGGTTTAGCGGGGCCGCTTCTTGGCGGCGGGCTTGGCCCGTCTGGCATTACGCTTTGGTCGGCCTGAACCCGCGCTGGCGTTGTGGGCCGACTCGTTGGGTCGGGCCTGACGCGAGCCGGACGACCCGTTGCGCTTGGCGCGTTTGGGCTTGCCGGTGGGCCTTGTTGAGCGTGGGCCAGATGGCGTGGCGGCCTTGCGGATGGCGGCTCCGGAGGGCGCTGGAGGCGGCGCCTGGATCGAGTGCTTGAGGACCGGGATCGCCTTGCCGATGGTCTTCTCAATGTGGCGGAGGCTGCGGCGTTCATCGTGGGCACAGAAGGTGATCGCCTGGCCCTTGGTGCCGGCACGCCCGCTGCGACCGATCCGGTGGACATAGGTCTCGGCATCGCCGGGCATATCGAAGTTAACCACATGCGAAATATCGTCCACGTCCAGGCCCCGGGCGGCGATGTCGCTGGCGACCAGCACGAGGGTCCGGCCCGACTTGAAGTTGTGCAGGGCCTTGGTCCGCGCGCCCTGGGTCTTGTTGGAGTGGATCGCCTCGGCGGTGAAGCCGCTGCCGTTCAGGCGTTTGGTGATCTTGTCGGCCCCACGCTTGGTACGGGAAAATACCAGCGTCCGGGTCATGTCCGGTCCTTCCAAAAGCTTGCCCAGAAGGTCGGACTTGCTGCGTGGGTCGATGAAGTAGGCGGACTGCTTGACGGTGTCGGCGGTCGCGTTCTTCGAGGCGATCTTAACCACGGCGGGGTCGGTGAGGATGCTGTCGGCCAGGGACTGGATCGACTTGGGCATCGTCGCGGAGAACATCAGCGTCTGCCGCTTCTTGGGGATCTGCGCGATGATCTTGCGGATGTCGGGGATGAAGCCCATATCCAGCATCCGGTCGGCCTCATCGAGGATCAGGATCTCGACATCGCGGAGCGTCAAAGCCCGCTGGTTGATCAGGTCCATCAGTCGGCCGGGCGTGGCGACGACGATATCGACGCCTTGCTTCAGCGCTCTTACCTGCGGGCGTTGGTTGACGCCGCCGAAGATGGTTGTGCCGCGTAGGTCCAGGTGCTTGCCGTAGTCACGGAAGCTGTCGCCGATCTGGGCGGCCAACTCGCGGGTCGGGCTGAGGACCAGGGCGCGGATGGGCCGATGCTCGGGGACGCGTGCCGCTTTGCCATGGGTAGGCTTCTTGGTTTGGTTGGGCTTTTTGCTGTGGAGGTTCTGCAACACAGGCAGCGCAAACGCGGCGGTCTTGCCGGTCCCCGTCTGGGCACAACCGAGCATGTCCTTACCCGCCACGATGTGCGGGAAGGCCTGGCGTTGGATGTCGGTCGGGGTGGTGTAGCCCTCGTGGCGCAGAGACTTCAACAACGGCTCGATGAGCCTTAAATCAGTAAATGACATATGTACAGTTCAATTTCTGGGCCTTGGGCCCATTTAGCCGGAGATAGCCATGGATTAATCGGGGAGATCGATCCGGGGGCCGGGGGTCCGGGCGGGGTTTGAGGCCGCCAGAATCATCGGATCCGTTGGCCTGGGGCGCGAGCCGTTGCCGCGCAGCACAGTAGTGTAGCATAGTTCTTCGGTTATACCTAATGTGGGGCTTGAGATAGGCGATGGCCCCTCGGCATGATCAGAGGCCTCATGTAAAAACTTCCTGGCTCCTTCGCCCATCTATATACTAGAGCTTAAGAAGCCGGTCGTAGTCATGAGTGAATTGGCGGTTCTATGAGATACAGA
>JAJDCT010000043.1 GCA_029260695.1 Phycisphaeraceae bacterium | reverse complement strand
GTCCAGGTGGAACCGCCGGTCGCGCAGGGTGGCGAAGCTGTTGGCGATGTGTATCAGGCAATCGTCCGGGAGGTATTCAGCCTGCTGGGCGACGGCGGCTTGGAGTTGCTCGAGCTGCTCGTATGCGAAGTCGGGGTTGTCATCCGCGGTTGCCAGGTGTGAGTAGACCCCGGCGACGCGGACGTGTGGCGTCTTGGAAAGATTCTGGACTGTCGAAGCGAACTGTTCGCCATTGAAGCCCGAGCGGCTCATGCCCGTGTCGAGGTATAGGTGGACCGGCATCTTGATCCCGAACGTCTGGCCGATCTGGTTAACGGTCTGGAGCTGGTCGGTGTCGTGGATCGACAGGTGCAGAGTTTCCGCGACGGCGGGGCGGTACAGCGCATCGGTTCGGCCCAACTCGCGCAACGGTGCGAGCAAGAGGCTCGGGCAGTTGACGCTCTTATTGATCAGGTACTCGGCTTCCTTGGCGCTGAAGACGGCGAGCATGTCGCAGCCGGCTTTGACCAGCCGGTGCGCGACAGCGGATGCGCCCAGGCCGTAGGCGTCTTACTTGAAGACGCAGCAGACGATCGGTGGCACGGGGGGTGTGGCTGGGCCTTCGGATTTGGCGGGCCGGGTGTCGGCGGCAGGCTCGGATGGGCTGTCTGGCGTGGTTTCGACCAGAGAGCGCAGGGCCAGAAAGTTCCGTTCCAGGCGTGTCAGGTCGATCTCCAGCCAGCTTGAATCGGATGCCATGGGGGCCTCGACGCGAACGGGGGTTGAGACGTTGATAGGACCGCGTAGTTGTACCATGGGCGGGGTCTCCGTAAAATCTTGTCAGCAGCCGGTTTGCTTGCCGTCCGCCGATCCGACCGTTCCCGTGTGACCGGGGTTGGGTTTGGCCGGTAATTTAACAGGGACGGTGCTGCGTGACGAGCCATCGGCGTCGGGTGAGAGTTTGTGTAAGGCATTAATTACACAGTACATACATCTGACGCCGGCCGTTCATCCCGCAGTGCCCCTCCCTGTCTTATCGATCGGTCGTCATCGGTTGGCTGCGTGGCGTTGGGCGAGTTTTTCCAGCGTTGGCGCGGGGTTTGCGCGGCCGTGGGCCGTCCCCTGACGCACCGATAGTACACCCGTCCGCCGATTCACACCCGGTGGCAGCGATGGCGACCCCACATGAGCCAGGACCTTTTTGATACCTCCGTTTCCTTCTCCGGCATGGGCCTTGGCGACAATGTCGTTAAGGGGCTGACCGACGCGGGGTTTGAGCACCCTACCGATATCCAGGCCCAGTTGATCCCCGCGATCCTCGCCGGCAAGGACGTGATCGGCCAGGCACGCACGGGCACGGGCAAGACGGCGGCGTTTGGCCTGCCGATCTTCCACATGGCGGACCCCAACACACAGATGCAGGGGCTGGTCCTGACACCCACTCGCGAGTTGGCGACGCAGGTCGCAGCAGAGATGGACGCCCTGGGCAAGCACACCCCGATACGCACGTCCTGCATCATCGGTGGCGAGTCGATGCGGGCCCAGCAAAAATCCGTCGAACGCGGCGGGCACATCATCGTCGGCACCCCCGGCCGAGTCATGGACCTGCACGGCCGAAGGCAGATCCACTTCGACAACATCAAATGGATCGTTCTGGACGAGGTTGACCGGATGCTGGACATCGGCTTCCGTGAAGACATCAAGAAGATACTCCGCAGCGTCCGTGGCGAGCACCAGACCGTCTTCGTCTCGGCCACGATCGACAACCAGATCGAGTCGCTTGGCCGATCGTTCATGAAGAAGGATGCTGAGAAGATCACGACCGTGTCCGGCTCGCTGACCGTGTCGATGGTCGATCAGAAATACCTGCCGGTTGAGCCTTGGGACAAGCGTTCGCTGCTGCTGCATATGCTCCGTCATGAGAAGCCCGACACCACAGTCGTCTTCTGCAAGACCAAGGCGACCGTTCACAAGATCACCAAGTACCTGCAAGATAAAGACATCAGCGCCCGTGAAATCCACGGCGACCTGCAGCAGCGCAAGCGCACCCAGGTCATGGATGCGATGCGCGATGGGAAGCTGGACGTGCTGATCGCATCGGACCTCGCCGCGCGTGGGCTGGATGTTGAGCACATTACCCATGTGATTAATTACGATCTGCCGGACGATCCGGAGGTTTACGTACACCGGATAGGCCGCACCGCCCGTGCGGGTCGGCGAGGGATCGCCTGGAGTTTTGTGACCCCAGACCAGGGGCAGCTACTGACCGAGATCGAGAAGATGGCCGGCGCGATGATCGAGAAGCTTGATTACCCCAAATTCAAGCCCGGCCCGGTCCCTGCGGATATCCGTGACGGCCGCGCCGCCGAACGCCGCCGAGCCGAAGCGCCGGCAAGGACGCTGGAATCGCGGGTCGCCGGTGCGATCGATGTGTCCGGGTATTCCAAGGAAGAGCTCGACGCCATGTTCCCCGACGGCAACATCCCTAAGAACCTGCCTAAGAAGGGTCTCGGTGGTAAGTTCCGCACACGACGCGGGTAGGCCTAAGAAAAAAATGGAAAGCGGGAGACCCCGATCCCTCCTTGATGCGACTCGGCCTGACACCCCCACCGTGTTTAGAATACTATTTACCCTCTTGCCTTCATTTTCCTTGCGCGATACTGCCCCGGGGAGATCCCAATGACGCGCTTGAAGGCCTTGCTGAATGAAAACTCTGCTTCGTAGCCCACTTCATGTGCGATCACCCGCAAGGGTGACTGTGATTCTCGAAGAGACCGTGCCGCGATCCCCATCCGCCACCGGGTGAGATATGAAAGCGGGGGCTCGCCCACCAACTCAGAGAATTTTTTTGCGAACACCGCTCTGGACATAAGCACTTCGCCGGCTAGTGTTTCGACGGTCCAATTTTTCTGGGGTTTCTGGTGCATCAAAGAGAGTGACTTTCCGATCTGGGGGTCTTTCAATGCGGTGAGCCAGCAGGCGGAGCAGGCCGACTCATCGGACATCCAGACGCGTAGCATGTAAACGAACAGAATATCGACTAGCCGGGAAACCACGGTTTCGGACCCGGGAGATTTCCCCGCGACCTCGCTGCGCAGCAATCTGAAGATGGTTTGGAGGGGGCCTGCTTCTTGCATCTGGTCTGCCGGGAAGTGGATGGCTCGAGGCAAGAGCGATAGAAGCGGGTGTTTCTCCTCGTGCGCGAAGTGGTATCCGCCACATATCAAAGACGTTGAATGGGTATCTGGCTGGGACGAATCCTTGTACTGGCGGTTCTGCGTATTGCATGCGAGCGTTTCAGCGATTGATGTCGCGGGGGTCTTGGGTGTGTCTGAGAGGATATGGCCGCTGCCTACCGGGATGAGTACCGCATCTCCCTGAAACAGTTGAAGCGGCTCTGGCCTGTCGTCCAATTTAAGCCAGCAGGTTCCGCGGCTGACAATGTGGAAGTAGGTTCGATTTTTCTGATCGAATCGGATGCCCCAAGG
>JAJDCT010000042.1 GCA_029260695.1 Phycisphaeraceae bacterium | reverse complement strand
GCGATCTCGGGGACCAGGACGATGGCGCCGGGGAGTGGTGGGTCTGGGGTCTTGGGTTCAGGGTCTGGTCGGAGTTGTGGGCTCGATGTCTTCTGTCTGGCTGGACCCGAGACCCCGGGCCCGGCACCCGCCATCGCGGCTTCGATCAATCTCAGGTACACCTCGGTCTTGCCGCTGCCGGTGACGCCGTGGAGTAGGTGGACGCCGAAGCCTTCGTGGAGGTGCTGGGTGAGGTGTTCGACGGCGTCGTGTTGGCTTTTGTTGAGCGTGACACGGCCGTTGGGCTCCAGTTCTTGTTGGGCGCGGAGGTCCAGGTCTGATTCGATCCGGCTTTCTTGCCCGGCTTCAAGAAGCCCCTTGTCGATGAGTTGCTTCACCGGGCCGACTGTTTTCGCGCCGGCGAGGTCTGCCAGTATCTTGATGTCGATCCAGTCGGCCGCGCTGCTGTCGCCCTCTTCGGTGCGTTGCTTCTCTTTGGCGGCGGCCAAGACGGCGCGTTGCAGCTTGGATATTTTTTCGTTTTCTTCTAATCCGCGCGCGAAGCGCACGACTTGGCGTCTGACCATGCCTGTGCCGTGTTTGACCGACGCGGGCGTCATCGAGCCGAAGACCATGCCAAGCGGGCAGCAGTAGTAAGCACTGATCCATCGGGCCAGGTCGATCAGGTCCGGGGGCAGGGACACGCCGGCGTCACGCTCAAGGATGTGCTTGACCCGCCCACCCTTGAACGGGTTGGTATCCGACAACTCCACGACGTACCCGCTGACCGGCTTGTCGCCCCGGCCAAGCGGTACGACCACACGGTCTCCTACCGACACGTCCGGCAATGACTTGGGCACGGCGTAGGTCAGCCCGGCACCCCCGGTCCCCCCGGTCCCGACGACATCCAGCCCACGCTCGATCGCCACACGGGCGAACGTGTCTGTTGCATCGGCTGTTGGACTATCGCGTCCGGTGTCGAATAGCTCGGCCATAGCCTAAGTATAGGTTCTTGGTGCACCACCGCCGAGGGTCTGATTCGGGACGGCCATGGTATAATCATTGTCTGGATAATTGGGATGGTCATTTTCTTTGGGTGGCAAGTATTTTGAGCAAGATCGTAGACTTGATGCAGCGGATGGCCCGGCGGTTTACCCGTGTCGCTGTGGATTCGACTAAGCACCCTGCCGAGCAGTATTACGCGGACATCTACCTGGACGAGATCCGCAAGCGTTTAGACGAGCATGGGGGCGAGGGGCTGAAGATCCTGGATGCCGGCTGCGGGTCGGGTCGGATCATGGTCCCGATCGCGCGTCTGGGGCATCACTTCACCGGCATCGACTACCACCGTGACAGCCTGCGGCTTGCGCAGAAGAATCTGGACGCGGTGGGCGTCAAGGCAGAGCTGATCGAGAAGAGCGTGCTTGATGCGCTTAGCAAGATGGATGACGCGAGTTTTGACGCGGCGATGGCGATTGAATCGATCTTTGTGGATGAGCAGTACGAATCGATCCTCAAGCACCTGGCCCGGGTCGTGCGCCCGGGGGGGCTGCTGTTTATCACACACCGGACACGGTACTTCTATCTGACCCAGGCGCTGGCGCATGAGCACTTCGACGACCTCGCGCACATCGCCCGGCACAACAGCGGCCGGCTGCGCAAGGGGTTGCACAGGGTCTACCACTGCTGGCAGACGCGGACAGAGATCGAGGAGACCTACGCGTCGTTGGGCTTGACGCCGCTGTCGCTGACCGGGGTCGGGCTGTGCAGCGGCTTCGGCGGCGATCCGCTTGCACGGTTGTGTGACCCCAGCACACTCGACGAGGGCCAGCGGCGTGTGCTCCGTGAGATCGAGACGTGTGACGATGAGCTGCTGATGGCGACCCGATATGTGTTCGCGGTCACACAGAAATAGCCCGGTCGATTCAGGGCCAGGCCGGACAGGTCTGGATCTGAAGATACCCAGCCAGACCCACAGCCCAGGTGGCCCGCTTGGCGGCCTACCCGCCTAAACGCCCCACCGCTTGGCGGTCATGGGATCGGTTAAGATAGCCGTGTATGGCCAAGGCATCCGACCCCCACCAGACCCCGGCGATGAAGCAGTTCCACCGCTTCAAGGAGCAGTACCCAGGCTGTGTGCTGTTCTTTCGGATGGGTGATTTTTACGAGATGTTCTACGAGGACGCGGAGCTTGCCCACAAGGTAATGGGGGTGACGCTGACCCAGCGGACCAAGGGGATCCCGATGGCGGGCGTGCCCTACCACGCGGTGGAGGGATACCTAAACCGGATGATCCAGGCGGGGTACCGGGTCGCGGTCTGCGACCAGGTCGAGGACGCGGCACAGGCCAAGGGTGTGGTGAAGCGGGACGTGACACGGGTGGTGACGCCGGGCACGGTGACGGACGAATCGCTGTTGGAGGACGGCCGGGAGAACCCGCTGGCGGCGGTACAGTTCCACGGGGACGGGTTTGCTTCTTTGGCGTGGGCGGAATTGAGTACGGGTTCGTTCGCGTTGACGACGCTGAGCGAAGACGCGGCCGGGGACGAGTTGGCGCGGATCGCGCCGCGTGAGTTGTTGTACTGTGAGACGGCGACGGGGGATGTGCCTAGTCGGGTCGAGGCGCTGGCAACCGCGCTGGGTGGCGGAGCGCCGATGGGTCGGCCGGCGTGGCAGTTCCGTCAGAACGAGGCGCTGGAGGTGCTCAAACGTCAGTACCGCGTGGCCGGGCTGGGGGGATTCGGTCTAGAAGCGTCGGACCCGGCTTTGGGCGCGGCGTCGGCGGTGATCCATTACTTGTTGGAGACCCAACGGGCCGACGCCGACGGACGTCTCGCGCACCTTCGGCCACCCCGGCGGTTTAGTAGAGATGAACACCTGGTGATCGACCAGACATCGCTGCGGAGTCTGGAGATCGAACGGACGATGCGCAGCGAATCCACGGCCGGTTCGCTGCTGGGGGTCTTGCAGCACTGCCACACGGCGATGGGCAAGCGCACACTGCGGCAGTGGCTGTGCTACCCGTTGTGTGATCGGGCCGGGATCGAAAAGCGGCAGGACGTCGTGCAGGCGATGGTCGAGGACACACGGTTTGAGCAGGCGCTGGGCGAATCGCTGTCGGGTGTGCAGGACGTGCAGCGGATCACGGCACGGCTGTCGGTCGGCCGGGCCGTGCCGCGCGACCTGGTCGGGCTGGGACGCAGCGCTACACGGATCGGTGAGATCGAGCAGCAACTCAATGGCCGGGCAGAGGTCGGCGTGTACCACGAGCGTATCGCTGAGCTTGTCCCGGGAGTTGAGGCGTTGGGTAAGCAGATCGACCAGGCGTGTGTCGACAGCCCACCGGCGCACATGCGCGACGGGGGGCTGATCCGGGACGGGTACGACAAGCAACTGGATGAGTACCGTTTATTGCAGCGCGACAGCCGGTCCTGGCTGGCCGGTTATCAGAAAGAACTGATCGAGCAGACCGGGATCCCGACGCTGAAGATCGGGTACAACAAAGTGTTTGGCTACTACATCGAGACGACCGCGGCGCACCGGGACAAGGCGCCGGAAGCGTGGACCCGCCGGCAGACACTCAAGAACGCCGAACGCTATGTCACCGCGGAACTCAAGGCCTACGAGGACAAGGCCCTCTCTGCGCAGAGCAAGGCGGTGTCGCGTGAGCAGGCGCTGTTTGCCGAGCTTTGCGGGTGTGCGTCGGGGTTGATCGAAGCGCTGCATCAATTTTCCGAGGCGGTCGCGGAGCTGGATGTGCTTGCCTGCTTTGCGCGGCGTGCGGTGATGCGGGGGTATGTCCGGCCGGTGATGGTGGACGAGCCGGTGCTTTCCATTGAGGCGGGCAGGCACCCGGTGCTGGACGAATTGCTGGGCGATCGGTTCGTGGCGAATGATTTGGAGATCGGGTGCCGGGTATCGGGTGTCGGGTATCGGCAGGAAGATGCAGCAGATCATCCGATTGCCGATACCCGAACCCCGAACCCCGATACCCGCCCCACCCTCGCCCTACTCACCGGGCCGAATATGGCGGGCAAGAGCACCTACATCCGTCAGGCGGCGTTGCTGACGCTGATGGCCCACGCGGGGTCGTTTGTGCCGGCCGAGGGCGCGACGATCGGGCTGTGCGACCGTATCTTCACGCGGATCGGTGCAAGTGACGAGTTGCACGCCGGGCAGTCCACGTTCATGGTCGAGATGACCGAGACGGCCAACATCTGCCACCACGCAACCAAGCGCAGCCTGGTCATCCTCGACGAGATCGGGCGTGGCACCAGCACGCTGGACGGTTTGAGCCTGGCATGGGCGATCGCCGAGCACCTGGCGGGGCTTGGGCCACGCACCTTGTTCGCCACGCACTACCACGAGCTGACCACGCTGCCGCAGACGCACGGGAACGTGACGAACCTGAACGTCAGTGTCCGCGAGTGGCAGGACACGATCGTCTTCCTGCACCGGATCGTCCCCGGTGCGACGGACCGCAGCTACGGGATCCACGTCGCCAATCTCGCGGGGATGCCCCCGGAGGTGGTCAAGCGTGCCAACGCGCTGCTGGGCGAGTTGTCTGTGAGCCACGAGGGGGCCGCCGCGCCGCCGATCTCCGAGGCTGCGGTGAAGCCGAACACCCGGCAGATGGGGCTGTTCACGGAATTCGTCCACCACCCGGTCATCGACGAAATCAAGACCCTGGACATCAACACAATCAGCCCGATGCAGGCGTTTGAGTTGCTGCGGGAGATGCGGGGGAAGGTGGAGAAGCCGGAGTCATCCTTGTCGTCGCCAAGTCACGACCGCGGCAGTGGTTCACTGTAGAAGATCGGTGGCTGAGTTTTATCAACGATTACCCGGTCGTCCCGGTTGATGGGCTTGCCGAATGCGGTGCGGATTTCGTCCTCGGTGGCGGGGAGTTGCAACAGCGGCCCGCCGGCCCATGACAGCGCGACACCCGCAGGGGGCTTGGCCGACAACTCGGCGATATACCTGAACGACACCGGCACCCCCTCTCGGAATCGCACCTGGATGAAGCCTGCCCCGGAAGTCGTCGTGGCCGGGATCATCAGGTGGCCAAACGAATCACCCTTAAATGGCGGCTGATTGACCTGGCCTCCGAGTGAACGGATCAGGTCGGGCGTCATGTCACCGATAGGGTAGGCCACTCCGTTGAGGATCAGAGATAACGGGTGAGTGGATTCAATGGCCGGCCCCTGGCTGACAAAGCGGTAGAACGGGACCCGCCCGTTGCGTCGCCTTGATCGGTCGTCATGCGACTCATGCTTAACGATCAGTTGATTGTATCGTAACCGCCAAAAGGAATTGTAGTAACTGCCGCTAATCCTCATCCTGTCGCCGTACTCGAGATCGACATGCCTGACACCCATCCAGGCAAAGCCCGGCGCGGCCAGGGTGATGAAACAAGCTAATGCGCACAGACATATCAACAACGATGTCAGACCGGCAACTCGGATGCGCATCTTCCGCATGGCCAACCCCTGGATAAAGCCGCCCGCTATGATTATGACGCTGCTGCGGGCCAGAAGTTCCATGAGCCTCGGTTATCCGGTGGGTAGATTAGCTTCGGTCCGGTACTTAGGTGAACATCCCAGCCACCGCGATCGTATGACAGATAGATCTCCTTCCTACCCCCCCTCACGGCCCGCTTTGTGTGGATCCCACGCTGGCGGGCCGATTTA
>JAJDCT010000041.1 GCA_029260695.1 Phycisphaeraceae bacterium | reverse complement strand
CTCGGTGACCCTTGCGAATGCACGGACCGCGGTCTGGTGGTCCTTGACCGGGTGGAACCGGGCGACCTGCATGACCAACGGCACATCTTTGTCGAGTCCAATCAGCCCACGCGCGGCGGCACGACTTGCAGCGTCCGCGGGGGGGAAGATGCCCGGGTCGATCCCGTTATGGATCACTCGGATGCGGTCGGCCGTGATACCTTCGTTCTTCGTCAGGGCCTCGGCAACGAATCGTCCCACCGCTGAGACGCGGTCTGTGGATTTCACAAGCCAGCGGTTAGCCAGGACCCGTTTGAGTTTGCGACGGTCGGGGTAGTGTCGGCCGTGCTCGGTGAAGAGGACCGGAGGCGACGACCCGAGGCCGCGCGAAAGGGCTGAATAGAAAAATGGGGTGTACTGATGCGCGTGCAACAGCCCGATGCCGTGTTCGCCAGCCACCCCCCTAAGCCGGCGGGCGACCGATCGGTCCAGCCCCGGCCGGCGCTTCAGGTCCACGACCGCAAAGCCCTCTGACGCCAGATCCTCCCCCAGCGGTCCGACCCCGTCCAGGCATAGGAAGACGAACCTGTACCGATCCGACAGCTTCCGGGCGAGGTCCCCGGCGAGGACTTCCGCTCCCGCCCGGCTTAGGCGGTGTAAGACGTGGCCGACGGTAGGGCGGTCCTGGCTCATGGTGCAACTGGGTTCGATAAGGGGCTCAATACAGACCTCGTGGCGATATTCAAAATCGGACAAGTCCATGATATATCTTTAGATATCGCTCGTTTCCCCCCTCGGGCCAGCCACTTCGGCTTGGGTGGACCCGACCTTGTCATAACCAGAAAAATTAGTTATAGTGATACGCTGAATTCATGGTATTAATAGTGCTTATTATAGAAGTGCGTGCTTGGACATGCAGACACTACGCTTATTCGCCGACGTGGCCCGTTGCCACAGCTTTTCCCAGGCCGCCGAGATGCATGGGATCAGCCAGTCCGCAGCCAGTCAGCGAATAGGTCAACTGGAAAAAAAATTAGAAGTGACGCTGCTGGATCGCTCGGTCAGGCCCCTGGAACTGACCCCGGCGGGAAAGCTGTTTGCCCAGGGCTGCGAGGAAATGATCGGCCGGTACGACCAACTGGCGTCGAAGGTCGCCGGGCTAGGCAAGAAGCCCGAGGGTGTGGTCCGGGTCATGGCGATTTATTCCGCTGGCATCGACCTGCTTTGCCGTGTCCGCCAGCAGTTCGAATCCGAGTACGGGAAGATCTCCGTGGAGATCCGGTACGAACGGCCCGAGCACGTCTACCACGCCGTGCGTGAGAACGAATGCGACATGGGAATCGTGTCCTACCCCGAGCGTTGGCGCAAGGTAGACTCGATCCCCCTGCGTGACGAGGAAATGGTCGTGGTGTGCAGCACCCATCACAAAGTCTCCCAGATGCAGTCGATCACCGTCAACGAGCTGGAAGGGCACGAGATGGTGACGTTTGATACGGACCTGCCGGTCGGCCGGCGGATCCGCGAGTACTTTAAAGACAACGGCGTGAAGCCCAGGATCAGTAACATCTTCGACAATATCGACACCATCAAGGGGGCCTTGGCGGTCACCGACCAGCTATCGATCCTGCCACGCCGGACCGTGATCCGAGAGGTGTCCGCGGGCTCGCTTGCCATGGTGAAGATGACACCTGAACTCTTGCGTCCCCTGGGCGTGATATCCCGTAAAAGATCGCGCAATGGCTCGCCGTTCTCGCCGGCCGCACAGGCGTTTGCTGATTTCCTGGTGGCGCACGCCGGGGCCGAACTGGACCACGACGGGCAGATCCAACGCGACGGGCGCGAACTGACAAGGGCCGGGAAATGACCATGCAACAAGAACCACCACAAAAATATTCAGGCTCCCCGTCCCCCGGGCTCCCCGCGGCGAACGGGCTGTATGACCCGGCCTACGAAAAAGACGCCTGCGGTGTCGGTTTCGTGGCCCACATCAAGGGCCACAAGAGCCACGGCATCGTCGAAGACGCTATCACCATGCTCGGACGCATGGACCACCGCGGCGCTTGCGGCTGCGAGGCCAACACCGGCGACGGCGCCGGCATCCTCACCGCGCTGCCGCACGGCTTCCTGCGCAGTGTCGCCCAGCGCGACGCCGGTATCACACTCCCCGACGCCGGGCTGTTCGGTGCGGGCAACGTCTTCCTCCCCCGCGACCCCGCACAGCGCGACGCCTGCAAGCAGACCTTTGCCAAAATCGTCGAAGCACAAGGCCAGAACCTGCTTGGCTGGCGCGCATTGCCCGTAGACCGCGACGGCGCAGATGTCGGCCCGACCGCGCGGACCACCGAGCCGTTCATGGAGCAGGTCTTCATCGCCGGCGCTGACGGCGTCCACGGCGACGCATTGGAACGTCAGCTCTACATCATCCGCAAACTCGCCAGCAGACTTATCCGCAGCGACGAAAAGCTTACCGAGGCGAAGTATTTCTATGTCTGCAGCCTGTCTACCAAGGTGATCGTCTACAAGGGCCAACTCACCAGCGGGCAGGTCATGCCCTACTACCCCGACCTCCAGGACGAACGCTACATCAGCCACCTGGCGATGGTCCACTCGCGGTTCAGCACCAACACGTTCCCCAGCTGGGACCGCGCACAGCCCTGCCGATTCATGAGCCATAACGGCGAGATCAACACGCTCAAGGGCAACGTCAACTGGGTCGCCGCCCGCGAGGGCCTGATGCGCAGCGAACACTTCGGAGAAGACCTGGAAAAGCTTTTCCCGATCTGTGAACCCGACTGCTCGGACTCGGGCAACTTCGACAACGCCCTTGAGCTACTCCTCATGGCCGGGCGCTCGCTCCCCGAAGCCGTGATGATGATGATCCCCGAGGCCTGGGAAAATCACGAATCGATGCCCATGGCCAAACGCGCGTTCTACGAATACCACGCCGCCCTGATGGAGCCTTGGGACGGCCCGGCTTCCGTGGTCTTCACCGACGGTAAATACATCGGCGCGGTCCTGGACCGCAACGGCCTACGCCCAAGCCGG
>JAJDCT010000040.1 GCA_029260695.1 Phycisphaeraceae bacterium | reverse complement strand
CGTTCAAACCATGACCAAGCCTCGGGGCCTGATCGATGGGACCGGCTGGCGCACCTACGGCTTCAGCACCCATACCAGCATGGCCTCCGCTCGAGGCCCGATACTTGATTACCAAACCTCCTTCGGCCACACCGGCTGGACAGGCACCGCCTACTGGATCGACCCCGACAACAACCTCTTCTACGTCCTGCTCACCAGCCGATGCCACCCCAACGGCTCCGACGGCCAGGCCGGCCCCATCCGCCGTGAAGTCGCGACGTTTATTGGGGAGGTGTTGATTGAGGATGCCGACTAGTAACGTAAAGGAAGCAGTTCATGGCGGTCTTTAAATCCTTAGAGGAACTGCGTAGTGTTCAAGCTAATTATGAACATTCGGAGTATCGGCTAGCTAAGAGTTACATTCTCGTCATGGCATTTGTCGCAATAGTCATGCTACTTGCTATATATTTCAATTACCCAATACTTAGCTTGATATGTGCCGGGTTGATCTTTGTATTGGCTGTGGCAATGTTCTACCACTGTAGAATTAAACAGCGATCACTTGGCATACTATGTTCAAGCTGCAACGCGAATTTGGGAAGCGCTCAACACCGTGATGAAGTAGCAAGTTCCGGCAGTTGCCCGAAGTGTGGCAACAAGCTCATTCAAGCAGCCATGCCAGACAACATTGGTTGATGCGATGCCGGGGAAAACATTTTGATCACACCGCCGCGGTTTGCAGCAGGGCTTGAGCTGAGTTAATGACAGTGTCATCGTCCCCGCCCTTAACTCGCCCGTTATCCAGCGCGAGTTTGACCTCGCCTCCAACCACCGTTGCGACCGCCCGCCCCGTCACGTTCCAACCATGAAACGGACAATTCCGGCTGCGTGATGCAAACTGATCCGCACAAATCGTCCAGGCCTGCTTGGGGTCGATCACCGTGACATCCGCATCATCCCCGACGCCCAGCCGGCCCTTGCCGGTGAGGCCGCAGAGGTCCGCGCCGTTGACGGTCATCATCTCGATCAGCTTGGGCCAGCTAATCGCATCGGAGTCGATCAGGGCCTTGATGTAAAGCGGCAGTGCGCACTCCAGGCCGAGTATGCCGTAGGCGGCGGCCGTGAATTCGACCTGCTTGTCTTCGAGCGTGTGCGGCGCGTGGTCGGTCGCAAGCACGGTGATCGTGCCGTCCTTGATGCCTTCGATCAGCTCGTCGATGTCGTGCTGCGCACGAAGCGGGGGGTTCATCTTGTAGTTCGGGTCGTAGCCCGCGCAGCTCTCTTCGGTTAATAGAAGGTGGTGGGGCGATGCCTCGGCGGTGATGGTCGCTTTGCCCGCCTTGTCAGCCCGTGCCCGGCGGATCAGTTCGACGCTGCCGCCGCTTGATAGGTGTTGCACGTGGTAGCGCGTCTTGGAGCCCTGCGCCCGGTTGAGCATGATGTCCCGTTGGATCATCAGTTCCTCGGCCACGCGCGGCCAACCCGCCAGCCCAAGCCTCGTCGCCAGTGCGCCTGCGTTCATCGACCCGCCGCCGAGTTCCGGGTCTTCGCAGTGCTGCATCAGGACTTTGCCGGTCATCGCGATGTAAGACAGCGCCTTGGCCATCACCCCGGCCGACGCCACACCGATGCCGTCATCACTGAATCCCACCGCGCCGCTGGCCGCCATCAGTGCGATCTCAGCGAGTTCCTTGCCCTCACGCCCCTTGGTGATGGCCCCGATCGGGTAGACATTGGCCAGGCCCGCTCGCTGTGCCTGGCGGGTGACAAACTCGATCCGAGAGTCGTCATCCAGGGCCGGCTGGGTGTTGGGCATGCAGCAGACACTGGTGAAGCCCCCAGCCACCGCCGCCGCCGCCCCGGTCGCGATGGTTTCTTTTTCTTCCTGCCCCGGCTCGCGGAAGTGGACATGCACGTCAATCAGGCCCGGGCAGACGATGCACCCCGATGCGTCCAGAACCCGTGAGTCAGACGCAACTTCTGGCCGGGAGACCTTGCCTAATGAGGCGACTTTCCCGTCTACCAGGACCAGGTCGGTCTGTTCGTCGAAGCCGCTTCCGGGGTCGATGACCCGGCCGTTAGTGATCGTCAGGCGTGCCATGGCGGTAGTTTACCGTGAATCACACGCTTTTTCCGCATCCCTGATCCGGGGCATCCCGTCTGATTATAAGGACTTGCCAAACCGACACCCCGCAGGGTACAATCTCGACGTTATATGAGCTGCGCGGTTGTCGCGCGGCGTACCTTAGACTCGTGACGCCCACCTCGGCCTCTAAGCCCGTGAGCCTCACTGCTTGGAGACCGATTCGATGAAGATCTATGTAGGCAACCTCAGCTTCCGCACGACCCAGCAAGAACTAGAAGACCTGTTTACCAACTACGGCAGCGTGCAAGAAGCAGCTGTGGTGACCGATCGTGAGACCGGCCGTTCACGCGGCTTCGGTTTCATCACCATGCCAGAAGACGGCGAAGCCAGCGCCGCAATCGAGGCCCTCAACGGCACCGAGATCGAAGGCCGCACCTTGACTGTCAACGAAGCACGTCCCAAGACCGATCGCCCACGTGGCGGCGGTGGTGGCGGTGGCGGCGGCTACGGTGGCGGCGGCGGCGGCGGTGGCCGCGACCGCTGGTGAATCCAGCACCCGGCAACCATGCCGTGCTGAATCACAAGTAAAATCAACTACCCCGTCGGGATCTGCCCGGCGGGGTTTTTCTTTGCACGCTTGTAGTTCTTTTAGGTTGATTAAACAGTGCCTCCTGGCCCCGAAGGAATACGCGGGGTTCCGCGGATATTCATCCGCGGCTTTGACTGATCCTACGCCAAAGATATTCAGGCTTTACTCAATAGCCCAGCCGATCTCCCGCTGCGCTGATATGCTTTAGTATATGCACATCGTCGCCTGCCAATTCGACATCGCCTGGGAGGACAAGGCGCGGAACCGCGAGCTTGTGCTGGGCACCCTTGCCAGGCAGACGATCCCCGCAGGTTCGTTGATTGTCTTGCCCGAGATGTTTGAGTCCGGCTTCACCATGGACGTGCAGGCGGCTTGTGATACGGACGGTTCGTCGCTGCTATTCCTGCGTGAGTTGGCAAGGTCGTACCAAAGCACTTTGCTCGCCGGGGTCGTAGCGAAAGAGGCCGAGGGGATGGGTCTGAATCAGGCTGTCGTGGTCGGCCCAGAGGGTCAAGAGGTGACGCGGTATACGAAGATGCACCCGTTCTCCATCGCCGGTGAGGCCGAGCACTACAGCGCAGGTGACGCCGTCACGGTCTTCGATTGTCAGGGATTTAGAGTGGCCCCTCTAATCTGTTACGACCTGCGCTTCCCCGAGCGGTTCCGTGAAGCGGTCAGACCGGGAGCCCAGGTATTGGTGGTGATAGCAAACTGGCCTTCCGCCAGGGCAGCGCATTGGTCCACACTGCTAGCCGCCCGAGCCATCGAGAACCAGGCCTACGTCATCGGCGTCAACCGTGTCGGGTCTGACCCCAACCACAGCTACCCCGGCTTAAGCGCCGTGATCGACCCACACGGCCACATCATAGCCGAAGCCGACGACTACCCCGCCGTGCTCCACGCCGACCTGGACCTCGACGCGCTACAGGCATACCGCAGGGAATTCCCCGTGCTGGGGGACATGCGAAAAGATCGGTGAGGGCTCGGCATCTGGTTACACGGGGCGCACGCAGACTCAGAGGCATAGGGAAGATAAGAATATTTACAGGGATGAACGCGGATAAACGCAGATGAATCGTGTGGGGGGCTGCCCCGTAGATCCTGGCTGACTGACCTCCCCCATCATCCGCGTCCATCTGCGTGCATCCCTGTTTCAATCTCTTCTCCGTGTCTCCGTGTCTTTGCGGCCTCCGTGATGTCTGCCTTTCGTTCGAATCAGTTCGCCGCGTCGGCACCGGCCTGGGCGACGGCGTGATCGTTCTCGACGGTCGACCCGGACACGCCAATCGCGCCGATGACATTGCCTTCGCTGTCCTTCAGGGGGATGCCGCCGGGGAAGGTGATCAGCCCGTCGTTGGAGTGCTCGATCCCGAACAACGGCCCGCCGGGCTGGGATAGCCCACCGATGTCGCCAGTGTTCATGTCGAAGTACCGCGCCGTCTTGGCCTTCTTGATCGCGATGTCGATGCTGCCAAGCCAGGCCCCGTCCATCCGCAGGAAGGCCTTGAGATTCCCGCCCGCGTCGACGATGGCGATGTCCATCTTCGTGTCGATCTCGGCGGCCTTGTTCACGGCAGCGGTGAGGATCCCGTGCGCCTGGTGGTCGCTGACATCACCCACCGACAGGGGCGCGGCGGCGGGGGCCTGCGAGGCCGTGGCGTGATGGGCGCCCACGTCCTCCGTGGTAGTGTCTTGTGCGGTGGCGGCGGGCAATGCGTTGAATGCTAAAGCCCCAGCCCCAGCCAGCACAGCCCCCAAGAGCATGTAGACAAATCGTGTCGATCGTTTCATGGTGTATCTCCTGTGTGTCGGATCGTATCGTAGTGATGTCTTTGTCTGGCAGAGCGTACCTTCGGGCCAGCAGCGGTCAACTCTCCGGCAGGTCGTAGGTCTTCGCCGCGTCGTTGACCATCCCCGCCGGTGGTGCCTGGCCGGTGATGGCCTTCACTATTTTTGTGACGTGTTGGTGGCAGTTCTCGATGAACAGCCGGAAGTTTTTCTGCGTCCCCGCCGCCGCGGTCCCTGCAACGTACAGCCCCGGCACGTCGGTCATCATCGTGTCTGGATCAAACCTGGGCCCCTGGTTTTCTCCGACCAGTTCGACGCCCGCAGATTCCAGCAGCGACGTATCCATCCGGTACCCCGTCAGCAGCAGCACAAAGTCGGCGGGTACGTCTATCGGGTCGCCGCCTTCTGTCATAATCTGGCCGTCCGCGTCTGTCCGGGCCAGCCGGGCGTGTGTGTCGCAGATGCGTGTCGGCGCGGTATTGGGCAGGTACGTCACATGCCCGGACTTGATCAGTGACAAGATCTCCGGCAGCAGCCAGTACTTGATGGAGGTCTCGTCAAACCGCTCCCGCCGGTACGACAGTGTGACTTGTGCCCCCGCCCGGCTACACCTGATCGCGGTCTCGACGGCGGAGTTACGCCCACCCACGATCAACAGCTTCTGAGCGAAGTACCTGTGCGGCTCGTCGAAGTAGTGGCTGACGTGGGCGAGGTCTTCACCCGGGATATTCAGTTTCTGTGGGTGGTGCAGGTCGCCGACCGCCATCACGACGTGCCGGGCCTGGTACAAGCGTGGCTCGCTGCCCCGGCGGGTATGCACAGCAAACCCTTCTTCGTTTTTCACAAGCTCCATCACCCGTTCGTAGGTGTGGATCACCAGCCCGAACTGCTGGACGATGCCCCGCAGGTAAGCCAGGTACTGCTCGCGGGTCGCCTTCTCCTGGTCGCTATTGCCCACCGGCACCCCGGCGATCGCGATCCGCTCCGGGCTCGAAAAAAACCGTACCTGCCTGGGGTACCAGCTGATCGTCTGCCCGACCTGCCCCGCGTCGACGTGTTCGTAGCTCACCCCCATCGTCTTGAGCACCACCGCCAGCTCCAGCCCGATCGGGCCGGCCCCGACGATCAAAATGTCTGTCCCGATGCTAGTGTTCATAACGGTTGCATCGTACCGGCGACCCTACGAGACCCACAAACCCAACAATTTTGGTTACATAAATCCCGGATTCATTGTATTTACCCCCGCAACGAGGTAATATTGTTGCAATTCCGTAGTACTTTTTTGGGGTCATTGCCATGCCATCAAGGATCGTCCGATCTTGCGTGCTGCTGATCGCGGCGTCTTTCGTTTTTACTCTGGTCTGTGATGGGGCCTTGGGGGCGATTGTCCTTGTGCCGGGCGATAATCGGCCCACGACGGGCCCCGTGACGAGGTTCCATCAGGTCCGCCGGCTGACAAATAACAACGTCAGGGATGCCAGGCCCTTCATTTCGGCGAGGGGCACGGTCTACTGGGAGCGCTTCGGCGGTGACCAGGGCGACGTGGAGTTGTTCTATTCCCACGTCAGTTCGGACAGCATATCCCGTCTGACCAGGAACAATCTGGACGAGAGGTTGTACGCGCCGAGCGTGTGGGTCAGCGGCGCTGCAGATCCGAACTTCGGCTTATATTTGGGGAACCCGTTTATTCGTGCCGTCGATAAAACAACCTTTCAGCCGGCCTTTGACCTCATCAGGTCCGGCAACCGCGCTAACAGAAGACGCGAGATCTTCCGAGGTGGTCTCCAGCTTACCCACAACAACCGGTTCGAAACTGAGGTTCAGTTGGCCGACAACCCGGACCACGGCATGGTTTGGCTGAGCAAGAAGATCCCACGCGGGAGCACGGGTTTTACGCTCTCACCGGGGTTCGATATCTTCTGGTCCAACGGCCAGCACGGCAGGCGTCAGCGGATCAAGCGGATAAATGGCGCAACAAACGCCTTGGCCGTGGCGATGGGCCGCCATTGGGCCGGTTGGACGACGCTCTCGCAAGACGAAGTGGTGTTGCGTCATATCCGAACGGGCGAGACCCGGACCCTCGCCGCCGACGCGCCGGTCAATATCGAGCTCGCAGGGCGATATGTGAAGTATGTGACCTCGCAGGCCAAGAACTCTTCATCTCTTATCGGGTCATTCGGAGATGTCGACCTGAGCTTTTCCGGGTTCGAGAGCCGGGTGAGGGTGTACGACATCGTTTCAGATACGACGATCACAGTCGGAGACGACCCGTCGCTTGGGTTTCACAGAGACTTCCAGTCCGTCCTCTCGGATCAGTATGTCGCTTTTAACAGATCGTTCATAAACCCGTTAAGTTTACCGGTTACGAGTGTTTTTCCGCCTCAGCCATGGCCTACTGAGATAACGGAATTGCGTCTTTTCGATCTGGACACGCTGACCGACATCCTGGTCACAGACGGTCAGGGGATCGAGGGTCTGCAGATCGATGGCAATACCCTCATCTGGCAGATGCTGGACACGAGCGCCCCGCTACGAGCTGATTGGGACCTTGAGATCTTCGCCTATGACATCGTCGGCGGGGTGCTCCGGCAGGTGACAGACAACGATGTGGACGACTTCGCTCCGCAGATCAGCGGCGACAACATCGTTTGGACGGCACGGTCAGCCAACGGAGAGACCGATATCTTCTTAGAAACGTTCGTGAGTGTCCCACAGGGAGTCTCATTATTAGGCGGCGATAGAGAAATCGGCGGGCTTTTCTCTGAGAGTCAGCCCGCGACGGCGGTCGTGGCGGCCGTCCCCGAGCCCGCCAGCGCCGCTCTGATGTCTGTCGCCGGGGTGTTGGCACTGGGCCGCTCACGTTCAAGACGCCGGGCCTAGGCACAGCGTTTTACCTCGGGGCTCTTGGTCGCAGCGGTAATGGCGGATGGGCTGCTACGCCGAACGCCGAAGCGTGGGTTTGATCGGTCTGACCTCCGCTTGGTCGGGGGTCAGCAGGCCGATCTCAGCCATGAGCATACGGTCGATCTTCCGCAGCCTCCGGCGCAGCGATATGTAATTGAAGTGCCCCAGGAACCGCATCCGTCGGCAAATCACAGCATACGTCTGCAACTCACGGATCATCCCGCGGGCCCCGGCGAAGCTCTGCCTGATCTTATCCGGGTCGTCCTGCCCGTCCGCGTCGGCGATCTTGGCGGGGACCCCCGCCACGCTCCGGCGTAATGTGGCCGCGAGCCCGGACTTCTCATCGGCAGGGAAGTCGCGTGTCAATCGGTACACCGTCTCGACCAGTTCGATCGAACGCTGCCAGACAACCAGTTTTTCAAAGGGCTCATGGGCCATGGCTTCACCGGTGGCGGTGTCGAAGAGACAGCCGTCACAACCCCTATCGGCTCCACGGGGTGTTGGGTTGCGGCGGGGTCCGATCTAACAACCGTTATCGGACGGGCTATTCGGCGCCAGCGGGAAGCCACTGGGCCCAGATCTGGCCTCGCCTTGAGTCGATCGTGAGCCGGAAATTCTTGAGTAGCGCTCCGCCGATGCGCCCGATCGGCCTTGGCTGGCGTGCGAAGCTGGCGGGGGCCTGCTCGAATGTCACCGGGGTGTTCTTGAGCGTAAGCCCGAATACTTCCAGCGACCCCAACCAGGTGCGTGTGCTGGCGACCGAGCCGCCGATACCCGAGCTCGCCCCCGCGCCGCTGCCAGACACCGAGACGATCTCTGGCCAGTCCTTCAGGCACTTTAATGGCAGGGTCAGTTCGTTGTCCGCACCACTGTCGAGGATGAGCCAGATCTTGTGGCCGTTGCCGACCTCCGCGGCGACCACGGGCAGGCCGAAGTCGAACCTCGCGGGGAAGACCGGCGCGTCGAGTGGGGGGGTGAACGTGTCACGCCGATAGATCGTCAACGTGAAGTCGGTGTAGTCGAGTGTGAACGGCAGGCCCGCCAGCGCGCGGATACCGATCAGCCCCGAGACGCTGGTCCCAAGGGCGCTACTCATCGGGTGCAGGCTGATCGCCGCGAGTTTGTTCCCCGCCATATCCACCCCGCCAAACTCCAGGCTTTGGGTCGATCGGTACTCAAACGCCTGTGTCCCGCCCACACCCGTCGCCTGACTGCTCCCCACGGTCGGTAGCCCCAGCCTGCCGGCGACGCCTGTGGAGATGACGTTGAGGTTGCTGCCGGTGTCGAACATGAATAGCCCCGCGTCTCGGCCGTCGATCTGCGTGCGGGCGAACAGATAGCCTCGATGCGGGCGCAATTGGATCTTCAAAGCCTCGGGCAGCTGGTCAGGCCGTTTGACGGAGAAATGGGCCGATTGGGTGGGGGGCGTTACGGCTCGCTGTTGCCGGGTGCCGGAAGCGGGGGCGCACCCGGGGTGTAGCAACAATATCGCGGCGACCAGTACGGCTAAACCAATCCCCAGTCTTCTGCTTCGTCGGGTGTCGATAGGGCGGCTCCTGGTCCGGGTGTGTTTGGTACTTGGCGCGTCTGCCTAAGGGTTGGATTGTAGCTGATCCGATGACTCAAGTCGTAGAAATAAGCGGATTATCAGCCATCCGTAGGGTGGCGCTATTCGCTCACACCCGAATGATGTGCTACACGGATTACGCCGATTCTTCATCGGGGCGGTTAACTTGGCGAGGGAGGCAGCGGTGACAAAACAATCCGGCGGATCGAACCAACTCATCGACACACTGCACCTCAGCGACGAGCAGTGGCGGACGCTGTCTGAAAAACTCGACCAGCACGACCCGTACCTCACGGGCCAGCGCCGTCACCAACGGATCGCCTACCGCAAGCTCGCACAGATCGCCGTCGCTGTAAGGCAGTCCGACGGCGAGTGGGCCAAGTACGTCGTCCGTTCACGCGACCTCAGCCCCGGTGGGATCGGTTTTATCCACGGCTCATACGTCCACGTCGGCTGCGAGTGCCGTGTGATCCTAAAAGATTGTCACGGCCAGGTGGTGTGCCTAGATGGCGTCGTCAAGCGCTGCGGTCTGGTCCAAGGCACCGTTCATGACGTCGGCGTGCAGTTCCACGAGGAGATCAACCTCACTGCATTTATGGGCGAAGCCGAGGGTGAGGGTGAGGGCGATATTTCTGTAAGTGCCTAAGATCCGCAGGCACACGACACCTCGCCGGCAGATTCACTCCCACTCTATCGTCGCAGGCGGCTTGCTTGAGATGTCGTATACCACCCGGTTCACACCGCGGACCTCGTTGATGATCCGGTTGCTGATCGTTGCCAGGACGTCGTAGGGGATGCGTGCCCAGTCGGCGGTCATGAAGTCCTGGCTCTCCACCGCACGGATCGCGACGACCTGCTCGTGGGTCCGGCCGTCGCCCATCACGCCCACCGCCTTCACCGGCAGCAGCACCGCGAAGACCTGCGCGGTCTTTTGATACAGATTATTCGCGACGATCTCTTCCAGCAGGATCTCATCCGCGTCACGGACCAGTTCCAACTGCTCCTCGGTCACCTCGCCGAGCACACGCACCGCAAGCCCCGGCCCGGGGAACGGGTGACGCCAGACCATCTGCTCGGGCAGCCCAAGCACAGCACCGAGCTTGCGCACCTCGTCCTTAAACAGGTTCCGCAACGGCTCGACCAGGTCGAAGCCAAGCTCCGCCGGCAGCCCACCGACGTTGTGGTGCAGCTTGATGTTCGCCGCCGCCCCGGAATACCCCTGCCCGGACTCGATCACGTCGGGATACAAAGTGCCCTGTGCGAGGAACTGGATCGGCGGCTTGTCGCCCTCCGACTCCGCGTTGATAAGGTTCGCCGTTTCTTTGAATACCTCGATAAACCGGTGGCCGATCAGGGTACGCTTCTCCTGCGGTTCGGTGACGCCCTTGAGGTCGCCCAGAAAATCATCGGCCGCATCGACGACACGCAGGTCCAGGTCGAAGTGGTCCTTGAAGGTGTATTCGACCAGGTCGCGTTCGCCCTTGCGCAGCAGGCCGTTGTCCACGAAGATGCAGGTCAGTTGTTTGCCGATGGCTTTGCTGAGCATCGCGGCGACCACGGAGGAATCGACCCCGCCGGAGAGCCCGCAGATCACGCGTTTGTCGCCGACCGTGTCGCGGATGCGCTTGATCTCGCAGTCCAGGTAGTTCGCCATCCGCCAGGAGCCGTCGCAGCCGCAGATGTTAAATAGAAAATTGGTGAGGATGTTCGACCCGTGGGGCGTGTGCGTGACCTCCGGGTGGAACTGCACGCCGAAGAACGGCTTGCTCTTGTGCCGGACCGCGGCGTAGGGGCAGCTCCCGGTCGCCGCCAGCGGGATAAACTCTTCCGGCAGGCTCTGCACCTGGTCGCCGTGACTCATCCAGGCCGTCGTGTTCGCCGGCACACCACGCAGCAGGTCCGACGCGTCGTGGATGCTCAGCCTGACCCCGCCGTACTCCCGGGCCTGCGCGTTTTTCACCTGGGCACCCAACAACGTACAGCCGACCTGCATCCCGTAGCAGATCCCCAATACTGGTACGCCCAGCTCGAACAGCCTTGGATCGCAGCTCGGGGCGCCGTCTTCGTAAACACTACTCGGCCCGCCCGAGAGGATGATCCCCCTCGGGTTCAGGGCCATGAGTTGCTCGTGGCTGATATCCGGCCCGACCAGCAGGCTGTACACCCCGGCCTCGCGGACCCGCCGGGCGATCAATTGCACATACTGCGAACCGAAGTCCACGATCGGGACCACCTGCCCGGCAACGCCGGCGGGGAGTTCCAGGGGCTGGACGGCTTGTTCAGATTCGGTGGCGCTGGTCATGTCAAGTGGTTCGTGTCTTGGGGCGTGAGTGTGAGATTCCGCGGCCGGAATCCCCTTGAAAACGTGGATGATAGCGGAATTGCCGGCCTGGGGCCCGGGACACTTTGGAGGTGATAAGTCTAGAATAGCCAGGATGAGTGCCTTGGCCTTGATCCTGACCATAGTGGTCGCCGTGCCGCCGCTGACCGACGCGCAACGCACCCGGTTGGACACCGCTGTTGACGACAGCGCCCGGCTGGACGAGGCGGCGCTGTACCCGCTTATCGAGAACGCCCTGAGCTGGAGCGATCACGACGAGGCCGGCGCGACCGTCCCCGACTACGAAGCGCTCCTGACAGACCCCGCATTCAGTCGCGGCGAGGTGTGTCTGATCGAAGGCAAGTTCGCCGGCCGCGCTAGGCGCTACGACCTGGTGCGACACGGCCCGTGGGGCGACGCCTTGACCGAGTGGGTGCTGGTCGTGCATGATGAACCCGAGCAGGTTGCGGTGGTTTACTTCGTAGATCCAAACGACGAATTGATACCGCCACGCACCGGGGCGCATGTCCGTGTCCCGGCCCGGTTCTACAAGGTCTGGGCTGATCGGGACCAGGACGGCCAACCCACACGCTACCTGACATTCGTCGCCCGCAGCGCATCGCAGACCCCAGAAGATGCGCCCCTATCCGTGTTCTTGTTCCTCCCGATGGTGGGGGGGCTCCTGGCACTGGCGGTGGTGTATCTGTACGTTCGGCGGTTGAGTAGGCCCCGGATCCATGATCCAAGCCACGGCAGACACCCGGCAGGATCGGCCGATGACGTTATGCTGTCGGGTGCAGACGCTGAGCAGGCCCGTGACCCGCTCCCCGACGACCCGGCCGAGGCCCTGCGCCGTCTGGCCGAACAACACCGAGAACCCTGAGCACCAGGCGAGACAGCATGGCGACCGTCGATCTAGTTTTGCCCCATCACCGCTACCCGATCCACATCGGCCCGGGGCTGCTGTCCGGGCTAGGCGAAATGGTCCGGCAAGCCGCGCCCCACGACCGCGCCACACTCATCGTCGACGACAAGATCACCGACACCCACGCACCCGTCGCCGAGGCATCACTCAAAGCAGCCGGCTACGACCCGCTTGTCACCACCATGACCAGCGGGGAAGACCACAAAAATCTCACGACGGTTGAGGCCCTGTACCACAAGCTGTTGGACGAACGCCTCGAACGCAACAGCCCCGTTATTGCTTTGGGCGGCGGGATCGTCGGAGACACCGGCGGGTTCGTTGCCGCCAGCTACCTGCGCGGCGTCCCGTTTGTGCAGTGCCCGACGACTCTGCTGGCCATGGTCGACGCCTCCGTCGGCGGCAAGGTCGGGGTCAACATGCCCCAGGGCAAGAACCTCATCGGCGCGTTCCACCAGCCCGTGCTGGTTGTGATCGACACCGACACGCTCAAGACCCTGCCGAAGCGAGATTTCATCTGCGGGCTGGCCGAGTGCGTCAAGCACGGC
>JAJDCT010000039.1 GCA_029260695.1 Phycisphaeraceae bacterium | reverse complement strand
GCGGGGGCATAAAAAAACGACTGCTCACCCGAAGGTGAGCAGTCGCGATAGGAATTAACCTATGGTTGCGTGTCGGCTTAGCGACGACGCAGGAAGGCAAGGCCGCCGAGGCCGAGCAGTGCCAGCGAGGCAGGCTCGGGAACGACCGCACCGTTGACAACCAAGAAGTTCTCGGTGGAACGACCTGGGACATCGGCTTCGGTAGTCGAAATCGTCAAAGTACCGTTGGCATCGGGGGACAGGGTGAACTGGCCCAGAGCGTTAGCACCGATATCGGTACCAATGGCACCGTTGCTGTTCCAGGAAATGTCTACCTGGACCGAGTCGAACTGCTGGACGTCGCCGCCAGCGTCACCACCGGCACCGGCGATCGCGATGACACCCACGGCACCTGGAGCGGCGTTACCGTCCATGTAGGTGTCCCATTCCAGGGAGGGGATGGTGGCAAAACCGAGGGGATTGGTTGGGCCCAAGGTCGTGCCGTTACCGCCGAACCCGTCGAATTCCTGGTAGATCGAGCCGCTGGTCAGTTCAATCAGCAAAGCTGCGGCGGTCCAGTCGTTCGTGGTGGTAAGGGTCAGCTGGTTGGCGATGAAACCGTCGAGGTTAGCACCGGCACCCGTTGAGCCAGCCGTCGGCGTGATGCCGGCCGGAACAGCGACATTCGCAAACGATGCGGTACTAGCCGCCATCGTGGAGCTTGCGGCAAAACCAACCGCAATTACAGGCAGAACAAACTTAGCAATCTTCATCTTCAATCTCCTAATAAGATCCCACAAATAGAAGTAACTCAAACACTGAAAACGCTCGAGGCCGAACAAGGCCCCGGGAGTAACGGTAAATCACTATACCATGAGGCAGGTCACTTGGGAAGCCCTTTTGGGTTTAATTTCCATGAAAATTAAGCCTCAAATTCCGGCCGTGGCAAGCGCCACGGCCGGAGATTGGGTAAATTCCTACGTCCATCAGGCCTTAGAACGCCTACGACCCAGGATGGACAGGCCCGCCATGGTAAACAGGGCAAGGGAGGCAGGTTCGGGGACTACCGAGCCTGGTGGCGGTGGCGTCCCGGCGTTCCAGTTGCCCAAGACCACGTTCAGGTCCTCGATGCCGATGAACAGGTCACCCGAGGGGTCGGCCGGATCGCCCGCAAGGACGGTCGCGTTCCAAGAGCCCAAGACCAGGTTCAGGTCGGTGATGCCGACGAACCCATCGCCGTCCAGGTCACCCACGATCGAGAAAAGATCGGTGGTGGTGTCGCAGCCAGCGCCCAGGCAGAAGAACTCGTAGCGGTCCTCGAACCCGAAGGCACGGGTGCTCTCGTCGGCGTCCAGGTTGGCCACCGTCACAACGCCGGTGGTCAGGTCCAGGCCGTACCAGTCGAACTCAAAGCTACCGCCGGCCCCGGGGGCCGTGTTGTCGAAGTCGTAGAAGTACATGATGTTATTGACGTGGTCAAAGGCCGTACGGCGTCCCTCGGTGATCTCGGTGTCGTCGTCGGGCAGGCCGGTGGTGTCGAGTTGGAGGTACTTCCAGGCGCCGAACTCGATCTGGCCCGAGGCGTTGTCGTAGGAGGTAACCTCGCGGATGACGACCGAGGGCTCGTCCGGTGTGAGGTCAAAGAAGCCGCTTTCGATGATGAACAGGTCGCCGGTGAGGGGGTTGACGTGGATGCCGTTGACGTCGCCGTCGTTGGACAGGGGGTCCAGGACCGGGTTGTCATCCAGTACGAACGCGGTGGGGAAGACAGGGCCGCCGCCGACATTGAACTCTTTGAGGCCGTTGCCCGCGGTACCGGTCTGGTTGTTGATTTCGAAGAACGAAACCGAGTCACCGGGAGCGCCGGGCTGGTCGTTTTCAGCGACCCAGAGGCCCAGGGTGCCGGTGGCTGTGTCATTGACCAGTGCGGTCGAGACGTATTCGCCGAGGCCGACGCTATCGCCGAAGGGCGAGCCGACGACGGTGGATATCCAGGACTCGCTGGTGCCTTCGTTCCACCCGCCGTCGCCGCCTGGGGCAGTCGGGGCGGGCGCAAGGCCTGGTGAGGTGCTAACCCGGGAGATGACGCGGACCTGGGCGTCGTTGGCTTGGGGGGCGGTATCGATATCGACCTGGGTGGTGACCAGGTTGTTCACGCGGTCCAGCACGACGAGGGTGTCCTGGTCGACGAAGCTGAGGTGGGTATCGATGTAAGCGGCCCCGCCGTTGGGTGCGAAGTCGTTAAACGCAGGCTTGGAGATCTCGCCGACCTTGTCCAGCACGCCGGGCAGATCCACCTCGTTGGTGTTGGGGTTGGCGGCGTTCTCGTTATACGTCTGGCCGGGGGTGTTGATGTAGGTGACGTACGAGGAGGCCTGGTTGGTGACCCAGTCGTTGTAGGCGAACTGGAAGTTGACCTTGAGCAGGTCGTAGTCGCCTTCGGTATTAGAAGACAGGCCGCCGAACGTGATATCGTCGGCGTCGGGCGTAAAGACGGTGCCCTGGGTGCCGTCGCGGTCGATCGCGAGGACGTAGGTGTCGCCGGTCACCGGATCGATCGCCATGCTCTGGACCGAGCGCGTACTGCCGGTGGTGACCGGGTTCCCGATAACCAGTTGGGTGGTGGAGTCTTTCCAGCCCATGAAGACGGCGAACATCGGCGTGGACATGTCGTCAGAGTCGTAGAACACCACGCTCTTGCTGGAGTTGGAGTTGTTCCGGTCGTCATCGAGCACGGCGATGAAACCGCCGGTTTGGGCCACGACTGGGGCCGCGAGCAGAGCCGCGAGCAGAGCACCCGTGACAGACGTACCTATTCTTGCCAATCTCATTTTCATCCTCCTAAAAAAACGGTAAACGTGGTTATTACAAGTCCATCATACTTTAGCTGCGGCCCCGTATTTCAAGCCCATCACAGAACCACAGCGGTCCATCTAAATCGGTCGACTATTCGAGAATCACCGCCCCGCCGGCCACCAGCGAGCCGCTTGGGGCCCAGGGCTTAAGCGACTCCTGGGTCAGCCCCGTGGACGGGTGCGTCTCTTCGGCAGTCAGGGAGCTGCCGTGCCCATCGAAATACACGACGTTGATCGAGCCGCCGTGGCGGTAGCCCAAACGCAGCGAGTCTGCCGTCGGGCTGCCATCTGTTTCGAACTCCCAGGGGCCGTGGTCGTGGGCGATCGCGGGGCCGTACTCCATGAAGTTGCCGCCGACGATCTGCTTTTCGAAGCCGTTAAAGGTCAACTGTCTGTTCCCGCTGTCCCAGAAACGTGCCCCGTCCATCGCGTAAACCTTCTCTGAGGCGGCACCGACGTTGTCGATCCTTGGGGAGTACCCGCGGGGGCTGTCCACGGTGGCGGCTTCGGGTGACCCCATGTCCCATAGCTTGCCGGTGCCCGTGTCCGCCACGTTCCCGTAATGGAACGCCAGCGCGGCGCTGTAGCTGGCGTAGCGGACGCCCGTGATGCTAACCCCGGGGGGCGGGCTGAAACTGACACCCGTATCGAAGAAGTCGTCGTTGGATGGGCACCTCAACTCGTCGTTGAGGATCGCGACGATCCGCTTCTCGCGGTTCGTCGGCAGGCCCAAGGAATCACCCAGGGACGGGGAGACCCAGTCCATGTTCTGAGTCGGCTCGGTCGCGCTATCGCGGAACGGGTAGCCGGCACTGCGGATCTTGCGGCCGCTGGTCAGGGCCCCGGCCAGCCAGTCGTCGTTGTTCGAGCCGTAAACCGCCATGCCCTGCCCGATGCTGCGCTGGTGACCCAGGCACACAGCCTTCTGAGCGGACTTGCGAGCCGCCCCCAGCGCCGGCAGGAGGATCCCCACCAGCAGGGCGATGATCGAGATCACCACAAGCAGTTCGATCAGCGTAAATCCGTCCCGTCGTGTTTCCCTGGTCATCATGTTCATGTTGTGCATCCCTGTCTGTATCTGACTTGCCAGTCTTAAATAACCTCTAAAATAGCGGTTCGTCTTTGGGCTCCGGGCCTAGGAGCGAAGTTCACCACTATGACACGGCACGGACCAGCCGGAAGGCTCAGCCCAACCGTAATACATTGTACCCTCACCGGGCCTTTGGACGAACCCAAAATCCCAGTATAAACGTAAAACTCATTCCTAACCGCTCCCCCAGACGGACCCCGACGCCGATTTTCGGGGGCTCCGCCATGGTGAATTCAGACAATAAGGTCTAGTATTAAAGGCTGAAACCGCTGTCCGGGGCTGGGGTTGTGGCGGGACTCAAGATGTCTCTCCGGCCCCGGATTCCCTCTGGGCGGGCCCGAAATCCCAGGGGATTTGCCTCGAATCCCAGCGAAATCGTCCAAAAAAAGGGTGGGCCCGTTAGGGCCCACCCTTTCAATACTCAGTGTTTGAGCCTTCAAGACTCGTTATCGGACACTCAGGCCTTGCGGCGAAGCATCGCCAGACCACCCAGACCCAGCAGCGTGAGGCTGGCGGGTTCGGGAACCATCGAGCCAGCGAAGGCTTCCGCCCACGTTGTCGCCATACCCACGCCGTTGACGGCGATCTCGTTATCCGCAATCGCTGGATTGCCAGTACCACCGCTGATGAAGTCCTGACGAAGGGCGAGCGAATCTACGAGCCTGCCAGCCGCTTCGGTGACCGTGATGAATGGATCGGCCTCGCTGGCGGGGTTCAGCCAGAGGTCCGACGTACCGGTTGCTGGATCATAGGACACGACGATGGTGTGCTCTACGCCGTAGTCGATGTCAGCGGTCTTGGCCAGCGGGCCGCCACTACTGCTACTGGCCGTCAGGCCGATCGAGAACTTGCCGGCGGTTAAATTAGGTTGGGCAATCCACGCCCGGCCGCTGAAGGTGAAGCCGGATCGGAAGTGGATGAAATAGTCTTGATTGACAAGGGGGTTAACCAGATCGTCGTCGGTCACGGTGAACTTGGCGGCGTAGTACCACTTGTCGGTGCTGTTGTTGGTGACACCGCCAGCGGCGATGCGATTAACATCTTCGCTGCCGGAGTTGTTCAGAATGGCTTGACCACCAAGAACATCAACGTTGTCATCGAAAGTGGTGCCGCTGTGACCTGTCCAATTACCGAGGCCGACGTTGTCGCCGGGTACGCCTAAGTGCAGGCTATCCGTCAACTGACCATCGGCGTAATCAAACCCATCGGCTATCAGCGTTACCGCTGAGGCCTGTCCCGCGAACAGCCCAAAAGCAGCCACCGCAGCTATACCAAACGTAAACTTCATCATGGTCTCTTCCTCTCCTAAGAAAATGAAACGAACCGGTTAGTTACTCACAAAACGCACCACTGGCCTAAGCCGACCTGTGGGCCGCGTGCCGAAGTGAAAACGAATGACCGGACAGTCGCCTGCCTAAGCAGACATGAGAAGTGCGTACCTTTCAGTGGATGCTCTCTCTCCTCCATCCGATCACACGCCCTCCAGCGCGTGACACACCAAGTATAACCGAACCGGGCCGATCGGCCATGCCCTAATTGGGGAATTAACCCAACTCTTACCGAAAAAACCTTCAGAGGGCCGGTTATCCGCTCTGGGCGAGGGGGGAATGGAATGGGGAAGATTCCATAAAAAAGGGCGGGCCTGTTAAGGCCCACCCATATAAAATACTCGTTTTTAACCCCTCAGGGCTAATTTTGGGACATTTGTGGCCTATCAGGCCTTGCGGCGGAGCATCACCAGACCGCCCAAACCCAGTAGCGAGAGGCTGGCGGGCTCGGGGACGTAGGTCCCGATCGGCATCGGGGGGGTGGACAGGGCGTTGGTGCCGTCGTCCAACGCACCGTCATCGCCGTCCCAGGCGTTGGCGCCGGAGAAGGACCAGTTGCTGGCGAAGAACGTGCCGCCGTTGGCCGAAGCACCGTTGTTGCGGTAGGCCCAGCCGTCCAGGGTGTCCCAGGCCGTAAGGCTCCCGTCGACGTTGGTCTCACCAAACTGATCGTGGACCGCGCCGCTTTCATACAGGATGATCACATCATCGCCGTTATGATTCACCGCGCCGCCGGCCGCCACAGTTACGTCGGGGGCGAACCCAAACCACTGGGTAAAATCGACGCCGTTACCGTTGACGACGTAGAAGTGATCGCCCGCGTTGAGCGCAACGGCCGGCAAAGTGGCCTCTGGGACGCCGCTGGAAGGGGCGCCGTTACTCGCCGTTTCAAGGCCGTAGATCGACAGGTCGGCGATGTTGGCGGTTGCGGTCAGTTCGACGCCCTTGGGGTCGCCTCCGGGCAGCGGCCCATCGAACACGGCTGTAATGATCAGGCTGGCCGAAGCCTGTGACGCACCCAGCCCGAGGGCTGCGGACACGCCAAGTACCAAAGCAAATTTACACTTTTTCATTGCTTCTCCCTCTCCAATCTATTAAGAAAACAAACCGGTAAGTGACTCACCACGCATCCCCTCCACGGGTCCGAATCGACCTGTGGGCCAAGCACCGAAGTAGAGGCCATTGATCGGACAGCCGGCCTGTTTAGGCCGACAAGAGGTGTGCGCTCCATCCTTGTATGGATGCTCTCTCCTCCACCCGATCACACGCCCTCCAGCGCATAACACTCCAAGGGTAACCGCACCGGGCCGATGGGTCATACCCAAATTGGGCATTTAACCAAAATCTCTGAAAAAACCCTTGAATGGCCGTTTTATTACGGCTTAGGCCGAAGTCGGGCCTGAGCTATCCGGCTAAGATTCCGGCCGGGGATCGGTCTAACACGTAAGATGCTTTCCTACAACATCTTACATGTATCTTCAATGGTCAAAACCAGCCGGTCCTCGGCCACATCGAAGCCCGCCACCGAGCCGTCGGGCACTTCCCCGGCGATCATAGCTCGGCCCAAGCGGGTCTCAATCTCGTGCTGGAGGTAGCGTTTCAGGGGCCTGGCGCCGTAAACCGGGTCGTAGCCAGCCTCTGCGGCGTGGCGCTTGGCGGCGTCGGTCAGGGTCAATGTGATCGAACGGTCATCCAGCCGCTTCTGGATATCCGCCAGCAACAGGTCCAGGATGTGGGTGATCTGGTCGATCCCAAGCGGCTGGAACAGGACCGTGTCATCCACCCGGTTGAGAAACTCGGGGCGGAAATACTGGCGCAGCTCGGCCATCACCGCGTTGCGGGAGGATTCGCTGATCTGCCCACCGCCGAGCACCTGATCGTCCAGGAGGTGCCGGCTGCCGATGTTGCTGGTCATGATGATGACGGTGTTTTTGAAGTTGACGGTTCGGCCGTGGCTGTCGGTGACCCGCCCGTCGTCGAGGATCTGCAGGAGTACGTTGAACACGTCGTGGTGAGCCTTCTCGATCTCGTCGAATAAGACCACGGAGTAGGGCTTTCGCCGGACGGCTTCGGTGAGTTGCCCGCCCTCCTCGAAGCCGATGTATCCGGGAGGGGCGCCGATCAGCCGGGACACGGCGTGCTTCTCCATGTACTCGCTCATGTCGATACGGACGATGTTGTCTTCGCTATCGAATAGGGCCTCGGCCAAGGCGCGGGCCAGTTCGGTCTTCCCCACGCCGGTCGGGCCTAAGAAGATGAACGAGCCGATCGGGCGTTTGGGGTCTTTGATCCCCGCCCGGGCGCGGATGACAGCATCGGCGACGAGTTGCACCGCCTGGTCCTGGCCGACCACACGTTCGTGGAGCGTTTTGTCCAGGTGTAATAGCTTCTGGCGTTCGCCTTCGATTAGCCGAGTGACAGGGATGCCGGTCCAGCGGGCGACGATCTGGGCGATCTGGTCCTCGCTGACCTCTTCGTGAAGCAGGCGCTCGCCCCCGCCCCCGGAGTTGCCCCCGGAGCTATCCCCGCCCCGGGAATTGCTGTCCGTTTCGCCTGAATCCTGCGCCTCGGCGGCTTTTAGTTGTTTAAGCAGATCCGGCAGCTCGCCGTGCTTAAGTTGGGCGGCGCGCTCCAGGTCGTAATCGCGCTCGGCGACCTCGATGTCGTGGCGGACCTGCTCGATCCGTTCGCGGACTTTCTGGGCCTTGCCCAGCTCTGCCTTCTCGTTCTCCCACTGGGTGCGCATCGTGTCGGCCTGGTGCTTGAGGTCGGCGAGTTCCTTCTGGAGATCGCTGAGCCGTAAGCGGCTGGCGTCGTCTTTTTCCTTCTTGAGTGCGGCCTCTTCGATCTCCAGTTGCATCACCCGTCGGCTGACCCGGTCCAGTTCCGCGGGCATCGAATCGATCTCCGTGCGGATCATCGCGCAGGCCTCGTCCACCAGGTCGATCGCCTTGTCTGGCAGGAACCGGTCGGAGATGTACCTATCCGACAGCACGGCCGCGGCGACGATCGCGGCGTCCTGGATCTTTACGCCGTGATGCACCTCGAACCGTTCGCGCAGCCCACGCAGGATCGAGACGGTGTCCTCGACCGTCGGGGGTTCGATTTTTACGGGCTGGAACCGCCGTTCTAAAGCAGCGTCTTTCTCGATGTATTGGCGGTATTCGTCGAGTGTGGTCGCGCCCAGGCAGTGCAGCTCACCCCTTGCGAGCATGGGCTTGAGCATGTTCCCAGCGTCCATGGCGCCTTCTGCCTTGCCGGCCCCGACGATCGTGTGCAGCTCGTCGATGAACAAAAGGATGCGTCCCTCGGCCTGCTTGATCTCATTCAGCACGGCCTTGAGGCGCTCTTCAAACTCGCCACGGAATTTCGCACCGGCGACCAGCGAGCCCATATCCAGGGCGAAAATAGTCTTGTTTTTCAGGCCCTCGGGGACATCGCCGCGGACGATGCGCTGGGCCAAACCCTCGGCGATCGCGGTCTTGCCGACGCCCGGCTCGCCGATGAGTACGGGGTTGTTCTTGGTCTTGCGCGACAGGACACGGATCACCGAGCGGATCTCTTCGTCCCGGCCGATGACCGGGTCGAGCTTGCCGTCACGTGCCATGACCACGAGGTCTCGGCCGTAGCGCTCGAGTGCTTCGTAGGTCGCCTCGGGGTTGTCGGACTGGACGCGCTGGTTGCCACGGACTTCGGTCAGTGCGTGCAGCAGGGCGTCGCGGGTGATGCCTAAGCCTTTAAGGATGCGGCCGGCGGGGGTGGTGTCGGGCTTGTCGAGTATCCCAAGCAGCAGGTGCTCGACCGAGACGTACTCGTCCTTGAGCCGCTTGGCCTGCTGCTCGGCGTTGACGAGTATTTCGTTGAGCGGTTGCGTCAGATAGACCTTGCCCGGCTCGCCCCCGGATGCCCCGGGGCCCGAGATGTGGGGGCGGCCATCCAACTCACGGGTCAGTTCCCCGATGACGACATCCGTCGGGCGCTGGAGCTTTTCAAGTAGACGCGGAACCAGCCCACCGTCCTGCTCGCACAGGGCGTGCAACAGGTGCTCGGCATCCACGGCCTGGTGGCCACGGGTCACAGCGATGTTCTGCGCGGACTGCAGCGCTTCCTGGGTTTTCTGGGTGAATTTACTGGGGTCCATTACTCATCTCCCTCGGATGGGCTCTCCTCGGGCGGCTCCTCATGGGGCGGGTCGCCCGAGGCCTGTTTCAGCTGTTCATAGAGTTCTCGTTCGCGGTCGGTAAGCTCCTTGGGGACGGCGATAAGCAGCCGGACGAAGAGGTCCCCGGCCGAGCCCTTTTGGCTGGGTAATCCCTTGCCCTTGAGCCGTAGCTTCTGCCCGGAGTCAGTGCCCGGCGGGACGTTGAGGCTGACCGTGCCGTCCATCGTTTCGACGTCTACCTGGTCACCCAGCGCCGCCTGCCAGGGAGCAAGATTGACGTCGGTGGTCAGGTCTCGGCCAGTGAGGGTGAACGACGGGTGCGCGCCAACACTGACCTTGAGGATCAGCCCTTCGCCTGCGAGCCTTATTTTTGAGCCGTGGGCGGTGCCTTTGGGGATCTTGACCTCGACTGTTTTGCGGCCTGTGGGCCCTTGCAGGTCCAGCCGACGGGTCGAGCCGTGGAAGGCTTCGTGGAGGCTGATCGAGATCGGGGCTTCCTGAAGTTGTGGCTGGCGCGGGGCGCTTTGGCCCTGTCCCTGATTTAGATTCTTCAGCATGTCGTCCATTACGCGGCTGTGTCTTGTTGACCGGCCATTTCCGTATACATGGGACTGCCCGAACATCGCTTCGAAAAAGTCGCTGAACTGACCCCCGGCCTCGAAGCT
>JAJDCT010000038.1 GCA_029260695.1 Phycisphaeraceae bacterium | reverse complement strand
TCATCCGGGTATCGTCAGCACCGTGGCTATCCGGTCTATAGCTACCCATCTCGTGTCGGCTACGGGTACGGCAGCCGGTATGGGAACCGTCACCACGGGTATGGGTACGGGCATGGTTCGAGTTATGGCCATGGTTACGGCCACGGGTATGGGTATGGTTACGGGCACGGTTACGGCCACCGAGGGTACGGCCACGGTGGGTACGGCCGCTACGGTATTCAATTCGGACACTACCGAGGTGGGCATCGCTCGCACTCGGGCGTGTCGTTCCACTTCCGCTTCTAACGGCAGGTTCTCGCGGCCGCACTGATTGATCAATTTCAAAGCACGCTCCGGTCTCACAGCGCCGGTCCTCGACCCGGTCCCCGGTGGGGCTATTGGGCTATAATGCCGCTCCGCAATCACCCGTTTGTATGGATACCCAAGCCCCCCCGGATACGGCATGAACTCAAGGCGTCCCACACGACAGGTCACACTCGGCGACAAGCAACACGGCATCATCCGTATCGGCGATGATGCGCCGGTGTCGGTCCAGACGATGACGGCTGGGTACACCTACGAGATTGACCGCTGCGTGGCGGAGATTAATCGTCTCGCTGCGGCGGGGGCGGATATTGTCCGTGTTGCGGTGCCTGAACGTAAAGACACCGAAGCGCTTGCCAAGATACTCCCGCAGGTCCGGGTGCCGATCGTGGCGGATGTGCATTTTCACTTTCAGCGGGCGCTTGAAGCTGTCGAAGCGGGGGTCCATAAGATCCGACTAAACCCCGGGAACATCAGCGACCGCGGGCAGGTCGAGAAGGTCATCGACGCCTGCAAGGAGCGCAGCCTGCCGATCCGGATCGGGGTCAACGAGGGCTCGATCATCGAGCGCAAGGACAAACAGAAACGGATGCGCGAGTTGGGCGAGGTCTTCAGCGACAGCCAGCACGCTCGGCTGCTGGCGATCATGATCGCCAAGCTCGAAGAGTACCTGGACATCTTCTACGAGCGTGACTTTTTTGACATCGTCATCAGCGCCAAGAGCCCGGACCCGACGCTGTGCATCGAGGCGTATACCGAGATCAGCAAGCGATTCGATCACCCGTTGCACCTGGGCGTGACCCACGCCGGTCCTCGAGAGACAGGTGCGATCCGTTCGGTTGCGCCGCTGAGTCATCTGCTGGCAAGCGGGATCGGCGACACCGTCCGTATCAGCTACGCCAGCGACCCGGCACTGGAAGTCGAGGATGCGTTGGAGCTGCTGTATTGCCTGGAACTCCGCGAGCGCAAGGGCGTGGACCTGATCGCCTGCCCGACCTGCGGGCGGATCCAGGTAGATTTATTTACACTGGTGCAGGACGTCCGCAAATCTCTGGCGGAGCACATCGAACTGCCGATCAAGGTCGCGGTGATGGGTTGTATCGTCTATGGCCCAGGTGAAGCAGAAGGCGCGGACGTGGCGATCTTCGCGGGCGATCGGCGTGGGATCATCTACGTCCAGGGCGAAAAGGTCGCCAACGTCCCCGAGGAAGACATCCTCGCCGCACTGCTGGATGAGTGCCAGAAATTCCAGGCAAGGGTCCGTAACGGCGAGGCGAAACTCGGCGAGAAAGTCGTCGACATCATCCCCCCCGATCCGATCGGCGAGTTGGGTTCGGGTGTAGAGAAAATCGCGACTGGGAACGTCGAGAAGGTGACGAAGCTGACGATTTCGGGTCAGTAAATGCTGGTCAGGAGTAAACTGATAGTCTGTTATGCCTGAACCTACCTCAACAGTCGTGACGGCCGACCAAGGCAAGCAAGACATTGCGGACGACGTGATGTGCTTGACCTGTGGCTACAACCTGCGGGGGTTGTCCAGGGCAAGTGACTGTCCCGAGTGCGGTTTCAGGATTATAAGAACCCTCATGGCACGTCAAGGCATGACCCAGCGCGAACTTGCCACGTTGGCTTTTCGCGTAGCATCCTTATGGTACTTGTTGAAAGTATTATTTGAGATACTGCAGGGTTGGCGGTACTTGTTTGGTGACTGGCTGCAACAAGGCCTTACGCTGTTAATGGCCGGCGTCGTGATTGGGTTGTTAGCAATAACCTGGTGGAAAGCAGAGGTGCTGGCGAGATTGGCTATCAGGAACGATGGGCCTGTTTCCTTGAGTGGCCGTATCCTGCCGTCCCAGATCATGTCCGTAGCATTAGGCATCATCGGTGTTCTTTACATCATCTACGGCGTGACCGGTGCCATATGGATATTGATGTCGATTCTGATTGATATGAATAATGAGTACATGTCAACATCTCTCGTCAATTCAGTATTAAATCTGTTTACCGGATGTGTGATCCTGTTCGGAGCAACCAGGATCGCGCGGTTCGTGATGCGGCTGCGCACCACGGGCACAAAGCAAAATTGAACAGCCCGCAGGCTCTTCATTTCCTGCTTTAGCGATTCGTAATAGTGAGTCTGTTCAGCGTATTTCTACGCCGGCGCAATCGTCACCGTCAACCCGCGGCTGGCGAACTGGTATTTGTACAGCTCGGCGCGTTCGCGGTGGGTGGTCAGGAGCATGGCCCGGCCGCGGCTGTGGGCCTCGAGCATCCTGCGGACGGCGGCCTGATCGCTTAGTGGGGTGAGCCGCTTGATCGTAACTACCACGTCTTCCATGCCGTTGACCTGGTCGTTGTGGAGGACGACTTTCCAGGGCGGCAGCTTGCCGGGCTTGGGGCCGGCGGGGCGGCGCGTGGGCGTCGGCGTAGCGGTGGGGGATTTTCGGGGGGTGCTGTCGTTACGCTCTTCGAGATCGAAGTTGCTCGACGTGTCGTCTTGTTGATCAGCCACGGCTTCTCCCTTCCGTCAAAAACTTCCCTGACCGAAAGTTTGGCTGAACCCTATGTGTGGGTCCACACCGTTGACCGCATCCTTGCAATGTATCGACGCGGCTCCTACGGGCGGACCGTCGACGTTCCTGTTCATCACATTATACCAAACCCCTGACAGTATGTTCAGAGGGTGCTCAATAGTGCTATGCGCGCTTTAAGATAGGCAACCCTGTCGCGTTCGGAGTCCGCCTGCAGTGACGCCGCTGGGATAATGAAGAGTAAAGACTCGAACGGCTTATATGCAAATGCTTACCTGGATGTGGGGTGGGACCATCTCATCGGCTTTTAGGGCGTGGTAATCACTTTATATTCAAAGGGATAGCAAAGCCCTTCTCAAACCCAAAACGATTAGGTAGAATACGGGCTGTCATATCGGGGTCGTGAGAAGGCGAGGGGGAAGTCTTTAGGGGTTGGATGGCATATCGATAACATGTCGGATTGGGTGGTGGTCTTGCCACGGTTCACATCAGGACCGGGGAGGCGAGGGGCGGAAATCATAGGGCCAGACACGAACGCGGAGCGTGAGCCGAACATCGGTGGGCAGGGGTGCGCTGCGCCACCCATGGTCGGGCAATCGGAGGCGATGAGATCGCTGTGCTCCCGTGTGCATGCGGTCGCACACCGCCGATGCACGGTGCTGATCGAGGGTGAAACCGGTACGGGTAAGGAGCTGGTGGCCCGTCACATCCACGCGGGTAGCCAACGCAGCGCTGGGCCGTTTGTACCGGTCGATTGCTCGACGTTGCCACAGACGCTGTTCGAGTCGCAGATGTTCGGGCATGTCAAGGGCGCATTTACAGGTGCGCAGCAGAGCACACTTGGGTTTATCCGTTCGGCAAACGGAGGGACATTGTTCCTGGACGAGATCGGGGAACTCCCGCTGGCTGCGCAGGCGAAACTGCTGCGTTGTATCCAGGAGCGTGCGGTGGTCCCGGTCGGTGCGTCCAGACCGGTTGGGGTTGATATCCGTATCATCGCGGCGACACACCGCAACCTGCGTGAGATGTCGGATGACGGGGGGTTCCGGGAAGACCTTTATTACCGTGTCGACGTGGTGAAGATCAAGACCCCACCCCTGCGTGACCGGGTGGAGGATATTGAGTTGCTTGTACGCCACTTCGTCACCGAGCTTGCGGAGCTGTACGGTGAACCCGGTAAACGCATTGGCCCCGGGGTCATCGAGGCGTTGATCCGGCACGGTTGGCCGGGCAATGTCCGGGAACTAAGCAACGCTGTGGAACACGCCTTCATCTTCAACCCAGGCGAGGAGCTTCTACCCGGTGACTTGCCCAGTACAGTTACGGGTTCACCGCTTGGTGCCCGGCCGGCTGCCCGGGGTGTTATCCCATTAGAGCAGGCCGAGAGCGAGTTGATAGCCCGTGCATTACGAGCATCAAATGGTAACCAGAGTAAGGCGTCACAGCTCATCGGGATTGAACGGCACAGGCTCCGCCGAAAGATTGCGCGCTACGGCCTGGAATCGCTGACCCACCCTAATTCATAGTGATGTGAACCGGCGATTGAACCACGTTCATCGCCGTTGGTGTTTTTGCTGCGCGCTCATGCCCCGGTATGAAACGTACCAATTGGATCAAACTGTACCACCGTGCTGTAACTGGTGGCTGTCATTGCAGCAGTCGTCGTTGGTGTGGATCACAAGGAACAAAACATTCCAACGTGACTCAGAGCACCGTTTACAGATTCGGCTTGCCGTTCAATCTGTAACCGCCCGACCGCTGGATCACTTATAAATATTCATAAACATTAATCCGCTGCGGCACGGGCTTCGCTTATAGCTAGACGCATACGCATCAAAGCAATCAAGTGGAGCCCGAGATGATCTGTGTACCTCACAACCCAGTACTCCTGATAACACTTTCTGAGTGTCACGATGTCAGGGATACACAGTGCGCAACTGATCCATGGTTAGCGGTCCGGGCCGAGACTGTTGGAGAGGCCCTGCGCCAAGTCCGGCTGCACCGACCGCGGGTACTCGTGATGGACATCTCCATGTTCTGCTACGGCAGCAGTGAGTGTGACACGGCGTTGCGGATGATCCATGAGTTGCGGCGGAGATCGACGGGGCTGGGGATCATCGTGTTGGGCGCGTCCGAAGACCTATCGATGGAGCAGGCGGCACGCCGCCAGGGGGCGACTATCTATCTGCCAATCAACGGGGGATTCGGGCGTAGCGAGGCCCGACGATATATCCGGGCGCTTCATCCCCGCGATGGGCCAAGCAGTGCGCACGGCCCACCCCCCAGCGGTGTGCCGCCTCGGTGAAGCGGATACTGAATGTTGCCTGAACACCCTTGAATACTGCGTGAAATACGGACAGAAAAACTAATCGCCGGCATGTCACTGGCATGGCGGCCAATCGGGGGAAGGAGAAACACCATGTGCACCCTATTAAACATCAACAGCGGACAGAACCTGCGTCAAGCCAGCGGCGAAGAGCTATTGCTACTCGCGGTCTTGGGCAACTCGCACATCAAGCCTCAGATAGATCGTGAGCTGGATCGCCGGGCGCGGACCGGAGTCGCCGGCGGCCAGGGCGTCGTGCCTCACCCGGCTCCAATCTTCTCGGGCCACGCCGCGTAGCCACCTAACACCTGTCGAAACATCCACGTTGGATATCAGGGGCCGTCAGTGGTGTAGTGATCTGATCCGGCCTAGCAAATCCTAGGGGCTTCATGGCCATGCCATGTGCATGGTCCCATGCAAGTCCACCGCCACACACGAAAGTGAGAACTACCATGCAACCAGTAAAATCACATAACGGAACCGGATTGATTCGTACGTCGGGTGGAATCTTAGCGGTCGGTGTCGCTGCGCTTTTAGTAAACGGCTTGCCGGCCGTGGCACAAACGGGCGTAACGTTCTCGGTCGACTTCCAGGGGCCGACCGGCGGGTTGGCCGGGCCGTTCACGGGGGTCCCTGATTCATTCACAGGCACACGGATCGATGAAGGCTCGATACTGACAGCGTTTGCACCGGGCCCATTAGGACCAAACCCGGCGTCGCCCGGTCCGCTACCACCTCCAGGAATGATGACGTCCGCGGTACTCAGCGGCGCAGGCACCGTCCCCGGGGGTTTAGGAATCACTCCAGGTCTACTAAATGCGGTAGAACTTGATGCCCTCTCCTATGGACGAGACTTCGGTCCACAGTTGGCATTTTCCGTGGATGAATTCGCGTTGGGTATCCCCGGCGCACCGGCGTTCCCGAACGTTACCAGTGAAGGAGCGGGCGGCAGCCGGGAAGCATCGGCGGACGTGTACACCTATCTAGGCCCCGCCGTCCCGACCTTGCCCGGGCCCGTACTGGGCAACAAGGGATTGATCGATGGCAACGGTGTCGGGCCGTTCGGTGGCCCCGGTCTTGGCCTGCTTGAGCCTA
>JAJDCT010000037.1 GCA_029260695.1 Phycisphaeraceae bacterium | reverse complement strand
TTAATCTGTCAATGAGCTTGGTGGACATGCAGACACGGCTGGGCCTGACAAACCAATACGCCATGTGTCTGGTGGCCTCGGGCCAGGAAGACAAAGTGCCGCCGCTTCTTCTTGAGTTGCAGTTGTTTCTCAAGCAGATAGCCGACGCGCAGGACCCCGACCTCTTGGCCGAGGATGACCCTGAGGAGGCGCCATCTCTGGATGACCTGCCCGCGATCCCGGCAACGCTGGAGTTTGTCCGGCTGATCCTGATGCACGACGTCAACCCCGTCGCCGCTAAAAATTCGTTCCAACAGCTGCGTGACAACACCGCCGCGATGCAGGATAAGCAGGAACAGGAGGACTCGTTTGCCCAGTTGACCTGGATCGCCGCGGTGTTCAACCAGGACACCGACTGGGTCAATCAGAAGATCAAGCTACTTGAGGCAGACAACGAGCACGCCCGCCTTGCCAGCGGCTGGCTCTCGCTGCGGCAGGGCGATACCCAGGCCGCACACGACATATTCGAGTCACTGGGTACAGAAAATATGTTCGCCCGCCTGGGCCTGGCCTCGCTGCCGGGCTTGACTGATGAGCAACGCTCCGAGGCTTACCAGCAGATCGTCTGGGACGACCCCAGTTCGATGGGTGGCATCGTTGCCGCACGGCGACTACACAAGATGGGGCAGTTGGTGAGGGCCACCGCGGACGGTGTATCAATCCGCGTGCTTGTGGATGATCTCCCCCGGCAACTCTGGACCCCCGCTTTGACGGTGTCGCCTTGGGTCCGTATGAAGTTGCGGGTTACGCCGGGCTCTTTTGGCTACCTCCAGCCGATGAATGGCCACGTCACGATCCGTAACGCCACGCGCGTCCCCCTGTCGGTCGGCCCCGGAGGCGCGATCCAGTCCGTGCTGATGGTCATCTGCTCCCCGTCGATAAGGACCGAACCCATAGGGCAACTCCAGCCGACGTTTTTTAATGTGGGTCGGCGTCTAACCCTCCAGCCCGGAGCAGCCATCGAAGCGGATATACGGCTGGACCGCTTCGATCTGGGGCTGTTCGCCTCATATAACCCGACCGCGGCTATCACGTTCTCAGCCGCTGCGATGCTCGATCCTAAGCCGTTACCCAACGGTGCAGTCGTTCCCGGCCCACTGGGTGCCAGCCACAGCGTCGGCTCTCTCCAGGCCAGGGGCCAGCCCGCCACCCCCAACAACCTCCAGCTATGGATCAAGGACCTCGACGGCACAGACTCCGCCGTCCGCGCTATCGCCATCACCCGGCTACTGATCGTGGCACGTCAGCCCGCAGAAACCACCGAGGCCCAGGACTTCCGCGCCAAGGTCAACGACTTGATCAGCCAGCGGTACCCCACATTCGATCCGGTCCTGCAGGCTTGGACGGTCCGGTTCATGATCCCGGATGAGGACGATGAGCCTGTCTCCCGCCGGGTCACCGATCTGGCTCAACGCAGCGACGACCCGCTAGTGCGGATCGTTTTCCTGGTGTTAAACGCCGACTCCCCGACGTCGCCGGCGTTGAACGACGCGATCCGGCACGACGACCCGACCATCCGCGCCTTTGCGCAAGCCATGAAGTTGGGGCTTGAGAAGGACGCCGAGCGTGCGGCCGAAGCCGAATCAGGCGAAGACCACACGGGCCACGATCATGAAGCTCAGACCCAGCCAAGCGGCCCCGACCCGTTCGCGCCGATTGACCCGCTTGGGATCACACCTTCACTGGACGACCCCTGGCTGCCTTGATCGGCAATTGTGACGCGGTACATCTTGAAGCTATATTCCCCCTTGCCCAGGCGGAAGTCTGCGGACCTGTTTGACCATGCGGCACACCCTCTTGATGTTCGATGTAGACCTGACCCTGGTCGATGCCGCCGGGGCTGGGCAGCTCGCGATGCTTGCCGCAGGGGCCAAGGTCTGTGGCGAAGGGTTCTCGTTTGAAGGCGTGTCATTCGGCGGCCGGCTCGACCCGCTGATCTTCGCCGATGCCGTAGCCAGCACAGGACACACCACCGACGCCGCGGTCAGCCTGCACGACACCTTCCGGGCTGCCTACACCCAAGAGCTCCGCCGGCTAATCACCGACAACGGCCACCGCGTCACGGCGCTCCCCGGCATCACCACGTTGATCGACCACCTGCGAGATCGCGCACGCGGACAGGACGATGTCATGCTGGGGCTGCTCACAGGGAACTACGCCGAGACCGCGCAGCTTAAGATCGAAGCCGCCGGCCTTAAACGCGATTGGTTCACGCTCGGCTGCTTCGGCGACGAGGCCGACTCACGCCCCGGCCTCACCGAGTTGGCCATGCAACGCTACACCCAGCTAACCGACACACCCGCCGACCCCGACCGCGTCGTCATCATCGGTGACACCCCCCACGACATACACTGCGCCAAAGCCCACGGCTGCACCGCCTTTGCCGTCGCCACCGGCCGAGTCACCACCGACGAACTCCGCGAAGCCGGGGCGGATTTTGTGGTCGATGACCTGTCGGACCCCGCGCCATTGTTAGATTTGATCCGAGCCTGACGGCGCTGCCACGCGGCCGATGGCCGTCGGCTCAAGCCAGCGATTTGATCTATCATGTCCCGATGAGTGACTTCCATTTAGACGACCGGATCTACGACGTGATCGGCGAAGAGGGCTTCGCCCGGATCACCGCTGAGTTCTTCTTGCGTGTCCCCAAGGACGATGTGCTCAGCGCGATCTACCCGGAGGACGATCTTGAGGGTGCCGAGCACCGGCTGCGCGAATTCCTGGTCCAGCGATTCGGCGGCCCGCACCGGTACTCGGCCCAGCGCGGTGAGCCCAGGCTGCGTGCCCGGCACATGCCGTTTGCGATCGATCAACTGGCGCGGGACCGTTGGGTGCAGCGGATGGGTGAGGCGGTTACCGAAGCCGGTTTCGACGACGAGGTCAACCGTGTCCTGCAAGCTTTTTTCGACGCTTCCGCGACGTTTATGATGAACCGGGATTGATCGGTGCGAACTGACCCGATTGAGGTTCGTAGGCGAAGATCTCTGCGGTGGCGATCTTGAACATCCAGCCATGCAGTTGAAGCGAGCCCTCGGCGAGTTTCTTCGCGACGGCTGGGTAGGTATGCAAGTTTTTAAGCCCCAGACGCACATTCTCCCCGGCGGCTGCGGTGGCGCGCTCCTCCCGGTCGGTCAGGTGGGTGTAGTGTTCGGCGAGTGTGTCGCGTACCGGTTGAGCGAGACTCAGCCACTGGTTCATGTGGGGCATGGCGGGGTCTTGGGGGGCTTGATCGGTCAACGCGTGCATCGCACCGCACTGGGTGTGTCCACACACCACGATGTCCCGGACGCCCAACACTTCCGTCGCGAACTCGATGGCGGCCGCGGTGGAGTTGGTGTCACTGACCAGGTTGCATGGGGGGATAATATTGCCGACGTTTTTGACGACGAAGAGGTCACCGGGCTCGCTGTGTGTGATCAGCTCCGCCAGCACGCGCGAGTCGGCACAGGTGATGAACAGGGTGTGAGGGTGCTGGCCTTTTTCCGAGAGTCTCTGGAACAGTGCGCGGTAATGCCCGAACTCTTCATGGCGGAATTTGTGGACCCCTTCGATCAATCGTTGCATGATGGTGCTCGAGTGAAACTGGCTCATCGTATCTTCAGGCCGATGCTACCACCGATACGGGTGCGGGCCAAAACTGGCTTCGTAGTAGGTATGGACCGCCCGCCCCGGCGGGATGACCTCGTCGATGGCCTCGTGGTCGGCTTCGGTGATCTCCACGCTAACCGCCTTCAGATTATCGTTGAGCTGGTCCATCGTGCGTGGGCCGATGATCGGGCTGGTGATCGCCGGCTGGTTCATACACCAGGCCAGTGCGGCTTGGCTCACGGTGCAGACCTTGGCTTCGGCGAGCCGGCGTAAAACATCGAGCACATCGTGCGCACGCTCATTGGCAAGCATCTCCGCCGCGCGGGGCGAGGCGTCTTTCCCCGGGGTGTATCGGCCATCGGTCGGGGTGACGCCACGGCGGTACTTGCCCGTGAGGAACCCGCCTGCCAGCGGCGACCAGGGCATCAGCGCCAGCCCGTGTGTCTGCGCCATCGGGACCAGTTCACGTTCGATCCTGCGGTCCAGCAGGTTATAAGGCGGCTGCTCGGTGACGAAACGGTTGAGGTGGTGGTGGTCCGCAGCCCACAACGACTCGACCACCTGCCAGGCCGCGAACGTGCTGCACCCGATGTATCGCACCTTCCCCGCACGGACCAGGTCGTCCAACGCACGCAGGGTCTCATCGATCGGGCAGTCCACATGCGGGCGGTGGATCTGGTACAGATCGATCCAGTCGGTCTTCAGCCGTTTCAGTGAGGCGTCGCACTGCTCGATGATCTGACGACGTGAGTTGCCCCAGCGGTTTGGGTCTAAGGGATCGTCCTTGTGCATGTTCCCGTGGCACTTGGTGGCCAGGACGATCCGGTCGCGCTTGCCGTTACGTTTTAGCGCTTTGCCTGTGGCTTTTTCGCTCTTGCCATCGACGTAGACATTGGCGGTATCAATAAAATTGATCCCGGCGTCGAGTGCCTTGTCGATCATGTCGGCGGCATCGTCTGCCGTGGTCTTGCCGCCAAAAGTCATGCATCCTAGACAAAGCGGGCTGACACGGATGCCGGTTCGGCCGAGGTAGCGGTATTCCATTTGCCTTGATCTCCATGAATGCTGCTAAGCATAGCTCGCGCAATGCGGCAAATCGCCATGCGTTTGGGGGATGATAAGATGCCGGATGCTTAGTCCGTGAGCCCCTCAAACAGCGGCGTCGACAGGTAGCGCTCCCCGAAGCTGCAGGCGATCGTGACGATCGTCTTGCCCTTGTTTTCGGGCTTGGCGGCGACCCGGCAAGCGGCGCAGATGTTCCCGCCGGTGCTGATCCCCCCGAAGATGCCTTCTTGAAGTGCGGCTTTGCGTGCCCACTCGAAGGCTTCCTCGTTGGTTACCAACTCGGTGCCGTTGACCAGCGTAATGTCGCAATTGGCCGGCACGAAGCCCGCGCCGATGCCCTGGATCTTGTGTGACCCGGGCTTGACCGGATCGCCGTTGATCGTCTGCGTGATGACGGGTGAACCAACCGGCTCGACAGCGATGGCCTGGAAGTCCGGGTTGCGCTCGCGGATATACCGTGTGATGCCCGTGATCGTCCCCCCGGTGCCGACACCCGCGACAAGGATGTCGGCCTTACCTGCGGTGTCGTTCCATATCTCAGGGCCGGTCGTGTCGTAGTGGACCTGCGGGTTGGCTGGGTTCTCGAATTGCTGGGGCATCCAGGCGTTGTTCGTCGTCCCCACCAGCTCGGCGGCCTTGGATATAGCGCCTTTCATGCCATCCGCCGCGGGGGTGAGTACCAGGTCTGCCCCGAGGGCTTTGAGCAGGGCCCGCCGTTCCACGCTCATCGAGTCCGGCATGGTCAGCGTCAGTTTGTACCCCTTCGCCGCGCAGACAAACGCCAGGGCAATCCCCGTGTTCCCGCTGGTCGGCTCGATGACGTGCGTGCCCTCGGTCAGTGTCCCGTCGCGCTCGGCGGCTTCGATCATCGCCTTGCCGATCCGGTCCTTCACACTCGCCATCGGGTTGAAGTACTCACACTTGACCAGCACCGTCGCACCCTCCGGGGCCAGGCGTCGCAGCTTCACCAGGGGTGTGTTGCAGATCGTATTGACGACGTCGTCGTAGACTTGTCCGTGCAGAAGCTTCTGAGCCTGATCGGTGGTGGTCATGGTGAGGTTTCCTCTACTTAGGCCCACGAAACGTCGCTTAGTTTCCGCCCGGGCCTTGTAGCATCATATTATGCCCCATAGAGCCATGCGACAAGGATCGATTCTGACAAAAGAGGCGCCGCCCCGGTTACAATCTATGGAATGCCTGACCCATCTCCTCAAGCAGTCAGCAACCATCGACCGGCACCGACACGGGGCCGATGGCTGCTTAAACGCACCATGATCTATCTATTACTGGTCTACTTAGCCTGGGTCCTGATCGGCTGCTCTATCCAGCGATCGATCCTGTTCCCCCGGTCGATGGCGGGTGGATCGGCTGTGGCGGTGCCACCCAAGGGCGTTGAGGTGTTGTACATAGATTCGGCTCAGGGCCGGGTCGAGGGCTGGTTCATCCCAGGTGACGGGGTCAGCGCAGAATCGCCCGGGCCCGTTGTGATATTCGCGCACGGCAACGCCGAGCTCATCGACCACTGGCCCGACGGGCTACAAGGTTACACACGTCTTGGTATCAGTGTCCTGCTCCCGGAGTTCCGCGGCTACGGCCGATCGGCGGGCGACCCCAGCCAACGCGCGATCGCAGAGGACTTCGCTCAATTCTACGACAGGGTCACCCAACGCCACGAGGTCGACACGTCACGCGTCGTGTTGCACGGCCGATCCATCGGCGGGGGGGTCGCCGCACAACTCGCAAACGATCGACCGTCCGCCGCACTGATCCTGCAATCGTCCCCCTCCAGCATCAAACGCATGGCGGCGAGGTTCCTCTTCCCGTGGTTCCTGGTCCGTGACCCGTTTGATTCCGTGCGTGTGGTCAAGGATTACCAACACCCCGTGCTGGTCATGCACGGCTCGGCCGACAAGACCGTCCCACCCAGCCACGCAAAGCGTCTGGCCAACGCCGCAACGAACCCCGGCAGCCAATTGATCTTCTACGACGTCGACCACAAC
>JAJDCT010000036.1 GCA_029260695.1 Phycisphaeraceae bacterium | reverse complement strand
TTACCCACCCACCTGATACCGTACAAACTGCTTGATCGTTGTGCCTTTGGGGAGCAGGTCTTTGATCTGCTTTTTGTCGTCTTTGACGAACGGCTGGCGGGTGAGGACGACCGAGTCGAGGTACTTGCGGATCTTGCCTTCGACCATTTTCTCGGCGATGGCTTCGGGCTTGCCGGACTCGATGGCCTGGGCCTTGGCGATCTCGCGCTCCTTGGCCAAAACGTCGGCGGGGACCTCGTCCTCGTTCACACCCAACGGCATGGGGCTTGCTGCGGAGACATGCATGCACAGGTCTTTGAGCAGGTCGCTGTCGGCGTCGCCCTCGACCTCGATCAACACAGCAATCTTGCCGGTGAAGTGGATATACGACCCGACGTTCCCGCTTAAGACCTTGCCGGCCTTGAACTGGATGTTTTCTTTGGTCGTCAGGCGGACCTCGTCGATCAGGGCCTGCATGGCTTCGGTCTTCTCGACGTCACCGGCACCCTGTTCAAGCGCCAGGTCGGCGATGGCCTGGGTCAGGTTGACGAAGCCCTCGTTGCTGGCGGTGAAGTCGGTCTCGGTGTTGATCTCGACAATCGCGCCCTTGGAGCCGTCGGGCGACACCGCCAAAGCGACTTTGCCTTCGGCGGACTCGCGGTCGGCTCGGCCGTCCATCTTCGCCAGGCCCTTGGTGCGCAGCAGGTCCGTCGCGGCTTGGATATCGCCGCCCGCCTCAACGAGCGCGGCCTTGGATTCCATCATCCCAAGGCCGGTCGCTTTGCGAAGGGCCATCACGTCCTTGGCGGAAATCGCCATGGTTCTGTCTCTCCATTATCTGTCGGGTGGAAACCCGGGTGGGTCAGGTCAATGCATCCACGGACACGCCATGAGTCCGCGGATGAGTTTACTCAAGCGGGCTGGTCACCGGCGGGCGCCGCGGCGGCGGGCTCGGGAGCCGGGGGGGCTGCGGGAGCCGCAGGTGCTTGGGGTGCCGCCTCATCGGCCGCAACTTCGCCCTCGACCGGCTCATCGGCACGGAATTGCGACCGGCTGCTGCGCTTCCGCGGGGCTTCGCCGGCGTCGGCGTTGTCCCGGCCTTCGTTCAGGGCGACCCGGCTGGTCTTGCCTTCCTGAACCGCGGCGCACAGGCTGGTGATCACGACCTCGATCGCACGCATCGCGTCGTCGTTGCCGGGGATCGGGATGTCCGCAAAGTCAGGGTCCGAGTCGGTATCGATCAGGCACACCGTCGGGATGCCCAGCTTGCGGGCTTCCTTCACGGCGTTTTGTTCGTTATTCACATCCACAACCACCATGCACCCCGGGAGCTTGCTCATCCGGCGGATGCCCTCGAGGTTGCGCAGGATCTTCGCCTTCTCACGGCGGAGCTGGCTTTCCATCTTCTTGGAGTAGTTGTCGATTTCCCCGGACTCTTCGATGTGTTCGAGTTCTTCGAGTCGCTTCAGCCGTTCGCGGATGGTGCGGAAGTTCGTCAGTGTGCCACCGAGCCAGCGCTCGGTGACGTAGTGCATGCCGGTCTCTGCGACGTATTTTTCGATGATCCCCCGGGCCTGGCGCTTGGTCCCGACGAACAGGATGTCTTTGCCGCCGGCGACGGTCTTGGTGACGAACTTGCGGGCCAGCAAAAGCCCCTTGATCGTCTCCTTGACATCGATGATGTGGATTCGGTTGCGCTTGCCGAAGATGTACGGGGCCATCTTCGGGTTCCAATTCGTCGAACGGTGGCCGAAGTGGATACCCGCTTCGACGAGGTCTTTGACCAGCGATGCCATACCAAGACTCCTTGAACAGGCTTACTAAATCGAGCCCATCCGCTTACTGATAAAAAAAAGTGATTCAAGAACACCACCAACGGGGCCCAACAGCCTCCGCCGGACAACAACGAAGCCGACATCCCTGCCGACAAAAAAACTACATTCGATTCGGGTCTGCAGCCCCAGCGAGGCGTAAACCACGATCCCCACGGAATCTACCACGGCCGAGCATTGTATCAGGACACCGGGGCCCTGCAAATCGCCAAAAACGCCCCCAAACCCCCTCAACCCCTCCCAAACCGCTCACCAACCCTGCCCGCCGGCCAACTGCCGCCACCGACAAAGACTTACTTCTGCAGGCCAAACGACTGGATTTGCATCTTATCCCCCACACGAACCACAGCGACAGGAGCACCGGCATACACGCCCGAGACGGGATAAACCTTCCACAGCATGGTGTTTGGAACCGCCTCGGCGGTGAACGGCTTGTGCTGCTTGTAAGCGTTTGGGAATCGCTCCTGGAGAATCGCCTCGGCGAACGCTAACACGGCAACTTCACCCGGAGCCTCCAGGGCCACCGGGGCAGCCGAGCCAGTCTCAGACGGTAGCTCCGGTGTCGCACAGCCCAAGAGTGTCAAGACCAAAAACAACCCCGCAATCGAGAGACGCAACATGCCTGATCCTTTCAAAAGGTGGACAGCCTATGTACTATAAGTTATTATTGATCTTGTGACACGACCCATACTAAGCGACGCGGACCGGACCGACATGTTCCGTGGGCTGGCACACCCGCTGCGCCGCAAGGTGCTGGCGATGCTCGGCAAGAACGAGCGATCCGCCACCGAACTACTCGCAGGATTAAAGGTGTCCCAACCCGCCCTGTCCACACACCTGCGCGTCCTGCGCGACTGTGGCCTGGTCAAGCAACGCGCCCAGGGCACCCGCCGGCTCTACAGCCTCAACCCCCAGACACTCCGCAAAGCACAGCAGTGGCTGGGGAAGATCATCTAGAGATACCAAGCACGGCCTGATTCTGTTCTCTTCCCATCCAGGCCCCCTGTCAGTGCCCAAACGCTTCTTCATAGTCAGCGAGTGATGCCTCGACGACTTTGGTTGCATGATCGACGCCGTAGGTTTGCTCAACGGACATCTGAGATTCCCCGCCGGGAACCATTTTGTACGTGCCGAAGTAGTGCCGCAGCCGTTCGATCAAGACAGGCGGCAGGTCTTTGATATCCTCGACCTCACCGTGCATGTTGTCCTTCTCAAGCACGGCGATGATTTTATCGTCGGCTTCCCCGCCATCGACACACTGCAGGCCCCCGATGACACGGGTGTGGATGAGGATATCTGCCCGATTGATGGGTCGTTCACTGATGACGCAGATATCCAAAGGATCGCCATCGCCTGTGGTCGCTTTAGGCGAGAGGGAAGTCACCCGGCCTCCGCAATACGTCTTTGGCACGAAGCCGTAGAGCGCCGGGGGCTGCGAGCTGCTGCGTTGAGGCCGATCGACGCGCAGGTAGCCGGTCGTTTTGCAGATCTCGTACTTCACCAGATCGAAGGGCGTGATCTCGATGTAGGCCTGCAGGCGGATCGGCGGCTCGTGCCCGGGGTCCAGCCCGTGCCAGGGGTGCGGCCGCCACCGGTAAAACGGCGGAGGAAATGAATGTGCGGACTCGGTTTTACGATTCGCCATCTGCAGTATTCCCTGTCAGGTCTTAGATGAAAACACAAAACGAAAGCTTGTCCGTATTAGGGGCAACGCTCGCTATGGTACCGATTCTGAGATTCAGCTCGGGTTGATCGCACCGGCGGATCGAGTTGTGTCTGTGCCATCACGCCTTGCCGGATTGGGTGCGTGATCCCGGCTCGGTGGAGGAAGTGGACGGGTTGGCTGGCTTATCGTCTGGCTGAGTGTCTTCCCCGTTGATGGCTTCGGGGAGTACCGCATCCTCGGTTTGGGGGCCATCGGTGGGGTGCAGCAGCGCGTACTGTCGGCCGTACTTGTAGGCCGTAACCACGATGAACCCGTAGACCACGAAGAACACCGCCAAGACGTACCGCCAACGCAGTTCCATCGCGACCATCGTGTACCCAAGGACCGCGAACATGCCCGCCGCCAGGTAGATCACACCGACCGATTTCTTGACGCTCAGCCCGCTGCGCCTAAGCAGGTGGTGGATGTGCTGGCTGTCCGGGCTCAGGATCGGCTTGCCCTGCATCTTACGGCGGAAGATAGCCAATGAAGTGTCCGTGATCGGGACAGCGAAGACGATCAGACCCGCGGTGACAAGCAGCAGGCTGCGGCCCCCAGCGTCGGCGTACAGCAGGATCGAAGCAACACACAGGTAACCGATCAGCAGCGACCCGGTATCCCCCATGAAGATGCTTGCCGGGTTGAAGTTGTAGGGCAGGAACCCAAGCACCGCGCCGATCATCGCCAGACAGACCACGATGCGGACCGGGTCTTTCAGAGGGTCCGGGCTGTTCAGCGCGACAAACGCGGCGATACACAGAAACCCGATCCCAGCGATCACAGCGACCCCCGACGACAGCCCGTCCAGGCCGTCGATCAGGTTCATGGAGTTGCACCCGCCCAGGACCATCGCCGCAATCAAGGCCGTCGCCAGGACATAATTAACCAGAGGCAAGAGGTCCGTACCGACCATCGGCATATCCCAAGGCAGGGGTATCGCCTCAACGCCGATGATCCCGAAGACCGATCCGATCAGTTGCGTGCCCACGTTGTAATTAGCTAACGCCGCTGCGGCGAAGAGCTGACCACCGATCTTGACCCGGGGGTTGATCCCGTAGATATCATCAAATAACCCGGTGAGCGTGATGGCACCGGCACCGATCATGATGCTGACCAGCGGGTTGCTACGGATCAGCCGCAGCGGATTGAACTCCGCCCGCTTGAGGATGTCTTCCTCGGGCACGAGGAAATAGGCCAACCCGATCGCTATCAGCCATCCCAGGAAGATCGCGACACCGCCGAGGTAGGCGACCGGTTCCAGGTGGTTCTTGCGTTTGAGGTCGGGCAGGTCCACGATGCCGTTACGGATCGCCAGCATCCGCATCAGCGGGGTGGCGATGATAGAGACGAAGAAGGCGACGAAGAACACGCCCATGTACGGCGCGATCACATGGGTCAACATCGTCGGTGCGATTGACTCAACTCCACCACCAACGGCGTCCACAGCAATACCTGCGGTATCCGTGCCTTCGGTGGCAAACACGTCTGAGTCAACCTGTGCGAGCAGCGCCAGCATCAGTCGCCCCCCCCCGCTGTTGCACCGATACCGGCCAAAAGTTCACGACGCAGTTCGATCAACTCGGTCAGTGTCTGGTCTAATCCGATCTGTGGTTGAAAACCGATCGCCTCGCTGATTCGCGTGGTATCGGGCAGGCGGTGTGCGGGGTCTTCAAAGTCCGGGCCAAACGCCTGTTCATAGGAGACCAGACGTTTGCCTGCCGTGCCGCCTGCGAGTTGGATAATCCTATCGGCAAGTTCATTGATCGTGACCCGCTGATCGGACCCGAGGTTAAAGACCCGGCCAAAGCATTCGTCCTTCGCCATCAACTCCATCATCGCACGGGTGATGTCTCGGACATCGCAGAATGCGCGGGTCTGTGTGCCGTCGCCGTAAACGTCGATGGTTTCCCCGGCAACCGCACGTTCGACAAAGCGTGGCACGACCATGCCGTAATGCCCGACCTGCCTGGGGCCGATCGTGTTGAACAGCCGGACGATCACGACACGCAGGCCGTGACGCCGGTGCATGTCGATGGCGAGGTGTTCATCGATCGCCTTGGTCAGCCCGTAAGCCCAGCGTGACGCGGTCGTCGGGCCGTAGACCAACTCCATATCCTCACGAAGTGGCAGCACGGGGCACTTGCCGTAGACCTCGCTGGACGAGGCGATCAAGACCGATGCGTCAGCACGTCTTGCCGCTTCGAGTACGGCAGATGTCTGCTCGACGTTGTTATGAACCATTGCGGCGGGGTCGTCGATGACCCGTTGCACACCGACAGCGGCGGCGAGGTGATAAACCTGCCGTACACCGTCCCACAGCTTGGGGTCGGCTACGGCCTCGCACGCATCGGCATGGATGAGTTGGCAGCGGTCGTCCAGCAGGTCCGCGACGTTGGCTCGGCTGCCGGTGGATAGGTTGTCAACGAGAATCAGAGAATGGCCCTGCGCTTTGAGCCGGGCCGCGAGATGCGAACCGATGAAACCCGCCCCGCCGGTGATGATCGTCTTACCCGTCACGGGTCTGTCCCTGGTGTTGTTTACGGCTGCATCCCAAAGGGTGACCCGGAGATCATTCGCTGTCAATCGGCTCGGCCAACTCGGACACCTCTAGCCGGCCCCGACCGTTGGTCTTGCCGTTTGACTCGCCGTTCTCACGGTAACGGTAGAAGTCGCGGAAGCTGGAGCGGAAGTAGCCACCGACACTCGACTGCACGCCGTTGAGCACGATACCCAGGAAGTCGGCACGCTGTCCAGAGAACTGCCTGGCCATCCGGTCGATCATCCCACGCTTGTCGCTGCCTGCACGCACAACCGATGCCACCGCGTCGACCTGCTTGGCAAGTACCTGGCACTCTGAACTAAGCAGTGCCGGCGGCGCGTCGATCAACACGATGTCGAACCGCGTCTCGAGCTCCGCAAGCAGAGAACGGAACCGGGCACTGTCGAGCAGCTCCGGCGCCGCGTCCCCGGCCCGACCGGTCGGCAGCACCGAGAGGTCCGGGTCTTGAACCGTCAGTAGCATGTCATCAAGCGATGCGCCGTAGAGCAGGATGTCGACCAAACCCCGGTCGTTGTCCGCATCCACGAATTGATGCTGCGCAGGCCTGCGGAAGTTGGCGTCGATGATCACGACCTTCCGCCCATTGAACGCCAGACTCGTCGCCAGATTGTGCGCCACCGACGACGACCCCGCGCCCGGCTGAGCCGAGGCGACCAATAGCGTCTTATACCCACGCCGGTCCATCTTCCCCAGCAGCGAAGTACGCACCTGACGATACGCCTCAGCCAGCAGGCCCGTGGGATACTTCTCGACCACCCGCTCCACCGCGCTGGGCCCGGACGGGTCCTCGTCGGCATGAGGCAGGATACCCAACAGCTCCGCCTCTTTGAGCAACTTAACGTCGGCTGGGCTCTTGATGCTCTGGTCTACCAACTCACGGAGAAAGATGATCCCACCGACGAACGCGACCATCAAGAACGTCACGGTCGGTACAACGATCTTGATTTCGGGGAACACCAACTCAGGCAACGAGGGGTTGGCCTGGATCTGCACCGGGCGAGCCTCGGCCATGTCTTCGATCAGACGGACCTCGGACAGGGTTTGCTCGATCCGATTACGCGAGACCTTGGCCTCTTCAACCTGCGCCTGGAGGTTGTTGTATTTAGTCTGGTGGACGTTCAGATCGACCAGCTTCTGCTCAAGCTCAAGGTTCTGGTCGTTGTAATCCGCGATCGTCTCGGTGATCCCTTCGATCGCCTGCTTGTAGCCGCTGAGCATCGCCTCATTTTGCTCCCGGATCAGGCGTTCGATCTCACGATCTCGCTCGGCCTCGGTCGCGGCGATCTGGCGGTCGATCGACTTGAGGAGCCGGTGCCCCACTCCGAATTCGTACAGCGAAACCTCCCGCTGCTCGCGCAGAGAACGCAGCCGCTCGTCACGCAACTGGATCGCCTCGTCCTGCGAGGCCGAAAGGATATCGCTCGCGGTTGGCCCACCGCCCGCGTCCTGCTTCTCCAGAGCCGAGTCGTACGCTTTCTGGAACTCGTTGAGTTCCTTAATCTTCTCTTCACGGTCTGTAATAAGCAGCAGCCTGACCTGTGCGGCCTCGTCCATCCGGGCGTCCATACTCGTCAGGTCGTGCTCACGAGCAAAGTCCTCGATCTCTTTGGTGAGGTTGTTAATGTCCCGCTCCAGACGGCTCCGCTCGGTCACCAACGACCGACGCCGGCCACCAACCTGGTTATCCGTGTCCGCCTCGATCCGGTTGAGATAAACGTCCACAATCGCCTGTGCGATCTTCTGGCAGTCCTCCTTCTGAGGTGTCGTCACCATCAGATTGATTAACTGTGTCCCGCGGATCATGTTCACGCCCAAGTGGTCCTCCAACAGGTCTTCGCGAGCCTTGTTGAAGTCAGACCCCTTGGTCGTCTTGTACTCAGCAAACCACTGGCTGTTACGGACAGTCGGGTTGTTCAGGGCTTTGGTGAGGATATCCGCAGACTGGATCTTATAGACCTCGCTCTTGATATACGACTCCATCGCCGCAACCGGGACAGAGGAGATATTGCCCTTACGCACATTGTCTACATCCACGGCACCCTCGGAGACTCGCAACTGCGCAGACGAGGCGTACCTGGGCATCGTCTTGACCAACGCATACCACACGCCAATGCCAACCACCACGCCGACGACGGCAACGACCGATAACAACTTGTAATTCTGGCGTAGCACCCTCAACGGATCGATGGGCTTGAACCGGCTTTCCCCGGATGGCTGGACGCCGGGAACCGACTCGGGTGTTAGTGGGTTAGTACTCATGGGGTTACAGACGCCTCCGTCAATTCCTCGGCTTGCTTCAATAACTCTTGAGCCCGCTCGAGTATCTCCGACTCGTTATTTTGCTCGGCGAGATCGGCTGCCGTCTTCAGGTGACGATTCGCTTCGGCCAGATATCCTTGCTCAATCAGTACCTCTGCCATGTGCAGGTGGTTCGCTGAAAGGTCCGTCACGTCGATACTGCTTTGGAGTGTCCGCTGCGCATCTTCAATCTGACCGAGCTTGAACTGCACCCAGCCAAGCGTGTCCAGTATCTGGGCGTTATTCGGCTCCAGCTCAGCGGCACGTTGAGCCAAAGGCAGCGCCTCGTCCGCCTGATCCAACCCCTCGGCCAGAAGGTACGCCAAGTTATTCAACATCGACGTGTTATCGGGCGCAAACCCCAGAATCCGGCGGTAGTACACCAACGCCTTTTCCATCTGCCCCTCGTTATGTAGGGCCGGCGCCATGATCTGATCCAACATCTGACGTAAGGCCGTGTCCTCATCTGACAAGGTCGACTCAAGCACACTCAAACGACCGATCACTGCCTGAGAATGACCCTCTGAAACTTCCAGTCTCGCCAGCGCCAATTGCACCCAGGCTGACGGCGTGGGCTGACCAAGCCCCTCCAACAGAGAGACCGTTTCCGCAAGGCTGTAGTCCTTACGGATCTGCGCCGCCACCCCAAACAACTGTTCGGGATTGACGCAACGCTCCGCCGACCGGGCAAACACCTGCCGGGCCTCTTCTTCCTGGCCCGACGCATACAGGGCACGCGCCCTCACCACCTGCAACAGCGGCTCCTTATTAACAATCTCCGCGTGCTCTCGCAGCAGCGTCTGCGCCTCGGTCGATCGGCTGTTCTCGATCAGGATGGTCGCAAGGTTCAGCAGATTCCCCGGGGTCGCCGCCAGCTCCATCACCTTACGATATGAGTCAATCGCGCCCTGGATGTCGTCATCCTTTAACGCCAGGCTCCCCATCACCGTGTGCCAGGTCGGTATATCAGGAGACAATGCCACACCCTCACGCGCCAAGGTCTTGGCCCGGGTCAACTCCCCTTCCGCAACGTGCATCTGGATCAAGGACAGCCGGCCTTCAGCGTACTTGGGATGGCGAGACACCATCGTGTTCATCTCTCGGATCGCCTCACGCTTCTCGCCCTGACGCATGTACATCGCCACCAGCAGCCTTCGGGACTGAAGGAAATTGGGGTTTAGACCCAACGAGGTGTTCAGATCCTGAATCACGTCCCCGGACCGATCCAAATCACCGGACAACAGCACGGCTCGCTTAAAATAAAACAAGGCATTGCCGGGCTCCGCCTCGATCGCTTGTGTCAATAGCCGGAGCGCTTCTACCTGATTGCCTTGCGCAGAAGTGATCATGGCGAGCTGGACATCCTCCGCCGGCCCCCCATCAAAACTATCCAGCACCTCGGCCGCCTCATCGTAGTTTTTGGCAATAATCAGGGCATCGGCCAGCCTCAGGCCAATCTGCTTCTCATCGGGGAATTGCGAATGAAGCTCGCGGTACAACGACAGGGCCTGGGTGTAGTTTTGACGGCTAAAATAAAGGTATGCTAACTCGCGGGTCGCTTCACGGCCGTCACCTTCGATCTCAATAGCATCCTGGTAGGACGCGGCCGCACCTTCTCCGTCACCCACATCCAGCAGGTACCGAGCCAACAGCATGTGGTCGGAGGCCTTAGCCTCTGAGCCCTGCGACTGGATGTGTCGCCGGATAACTTGCTCACCCAAGCCGATGTCTCCCGCGTAGCGGTGCACACTCGCCAGAACAATCAGGTTCAACGTTGTCTGCCCCTGGGTCTCGATCAACCCCTGGACCATCTCTAAACCTTCTTGGTGCTGACCGGTCTCCGCCAGAAGAAGCGCCAACGCACGGAGGTTGTCCGTGTTCTCTGGCTGATCCGCCGCTAACTCACGCCGAAGCTTCATAGCCGCCTGCTTA
>JAJDCT010000035.1 GCA_029260695.1 Phycisphaeraceae bacterium | reverse complement strand
CCCGACAAGTGGGGCTCCTGGGGCCAGCTCGAATTCATGGACCAATCCATCAGCAAGGCACACAAGTACAGGGCCCTGCTTGACTACAAGCCCAAACGCTAGGCCGAGGCTCGAACGCTCAGCCAGATTACCGATATGTCTAACTATAATAAGAGCCCGCGTTCATTGAACGCGGGCTCTTGTTTTTGTAAGAGGAATCTAGAGCAGATTCACCTTGTCCGTAGCATTGCGGTAGCGGTCAGGTGGTCGTTTAAGAACGCCGCGTGACCGCGGCGGCTAAACATCACCCGCTACGGTTAAAATTAAACCGCTCTAGATATGAAGGGCGTTACCGTATGAGGTTTTTTTCGGCTTTCACGGCAACGAGCCTTCGCCGGCCGTCCATGCACAGGCCCAACCCGATCAGACCGACACCCAGGCACGCCAACGGGTTGCCATACAGCACGCCCGCGCCGGGGCCGACCGCGGCATAAACCACTGTCGCCATCGCGAATGTCCACGCCAAGATATTCAGGCCGGCCTTCATCCTATTTCTCCAACCGTTTGAACTCAGTGGATCTTGCCGGGCCGGCGATACTTTCAGTAAGGCCCGGCGAACGCTGGGTTAAACTGACGATATAACCCCTGCGGACGCCAACCCCCGTTGAAACGAATCCTTGGCCGCGTTGTGTATGAGGTGGGGTTGTGAGGCTTGGGCGCTTTGTGAGGATTATGAGGGCGCTATTCCGAAGTGGCGTTGTGGTCAGTCGCTTCGGCCTGAACCTCGGTGCCATCGTCGACCAACCCTCTCATCCGAGCTTGTACCGCCGCCCAGGCCTGGCTGTACGGGGGGTTGAGAATCAATTCGGTGGTGTTGTAAACCTCTCCCAGCGCTTGGCCGTTGCCCAGCCGGAACCGCAACAGCATCGGGGCGCCGTCCCGCAGTACCGTCAGGTCGACTTCCTCTCCGGCCTGGTGTCTGCGGATCAGCTCGGGAAACTTATCGGCCGTGGCCTTCTCGGTGATAGCCTCTCCGGCGAAGCCCACGATGACGTCGTTGGGTTCAAGCAAGGCGTACGCGGGGAAGCCCGGCAGGGTCGTCACGACCATCACGCCCACCTGTTGATCATCCCCAGGGCCTCCGATGCGGGCGGTCTGGTGAGACAGCCCCATCGACCCCGGCCCCGGCTGATCATCAAACCGATCCCGGATCATCTCGCGCAGCACCCGATGCCGAGCCACCCGCAGAAGCCGGTGCCGTTGCTCGGGTGTTTCACTCGCGATAAACAGCCGGTCCAGGTCGTCCTGTGTCAGGGCCTCATCGCCCAACAGTCTCCGCGTCGCGGCCTGACGGACCCGGTAGTCGTCGTCGTTAAGCTCGATTAGCACACGGGCGTCATTGGTCTGCCCATCATCGACCACCTGCCCCGAGACCCCCGGCAACAAAAACAGGTATAGGCATAGCCAGGCACTCATCGCGCACCACCTCGGGGCCCATGTTCTTTGAACGGGAGTCGGGTTGAGCCGACACGTTGTTGTGTCTATCTCACACTCAGACATCGGCCAACCCTGTCAGTAGGTAAGTGTGCTCCTGGATCCAGCGGACTTTCCGCAGCACCATACGCAGGAAATCCGCGCCGCTCATCTGTGCAAACAAGCCGGTCGCCGCAACGGGGATCACGCTCTCTGCGATCAGGGCCTGGATCATCAGCCAGGGCAGGACCTGTCGTTCGGTTGGGTTCAATTCCCCGCCTTGCACGGAGGCGTAGCCTTGGAAGAACGCGCGGTACTTGGCTTCGTCGACCTGCTCGGGCCATTGGCCGGTATCGTCGCCCTTGCCTTGGATAGAGAACTGAAGCGCCCCGTTAGCCACGTCGATCACACGCGGCAACAGCCGGGCCGCGTCGTAGTCGATCACCGCGACGACCTTGTGCCCTTCAAACAGCATGTTCCCGGGGTGCCAGTCGCTGTGCCCGATCTGCACCGGCCAGTCCGGCAGGCCAAGCTCATCGGCCTTGTCCGCCGCCTGGCTGTAGCAGCGGTCCAATTCGTCGGCGAGGTCTTTGGCCTGGGCTTCGGTCACGCTGGGTTCGCCGGTGGCCGGTTTGAGTAACGCGCCCGGCAGGATCGTGATCGAGGACATCACCACCGGTGCCGCGTGGTACGTCCCCTTGGGCGGCTTGTGATGGGGCTTGTAATCGGCCAGCAGCGCGTGGAATTTCGCGAGCGTGGCACCGGCGTCGATCGTCGCCTCAAGGGATCGGTCGTACCCCCCGCCCCGCACGAACTCGAACAGCTCATACACCTGCCCCTGGTACTGCACCATTGAGTTGTTTTCTCGCCGTGTCCCGATCAGCCTCGGCAGCGGGTACCCGCGCTCGCCCAGACGCAGCTGGACCCCGTGGGTGAACGCGACCTTGAACGGGTCGTCCCGCCCGTGGGCCCGGCGTTTTAAGAGGAACAGCCCCCGGTCCGATCGGATCACCAGTTTCGGGGCCTTGCGCGATCCGCGCTTGAACTGTTTGATGGTGTCGATTAATCCGATGCGGTAGTGCGACAGGACGATGGCTAATTCGTCGGCGGCGAAGACGCTTCGGCCTTCTACATCGACGGGCATGCTCCCGATGGCAGACAGCCCCGACACCGTTCCGCCCGCGGGCTTAACTGCGTCGGCACCCGCCGTGGTCGCCGCAATCGGTCGCTGATCGGTCATGCCACTTGCCCGTGTCGGCCCTTTGGCCGGTTGTCGCACATCTTCGCCCGCGTACACCCCGGGCAGTTACTCGGCGTTCTGGACCTGTTCTTTGATCCGATCGACCGCGGTCTTTGCCTCGATCATCGCCCGGCTGATCTGAGCGTCGTTGCTCTTGCTGCCGATCGTGTTCGCTTCGCGGAGCATCTCCTGTGCCAGGAAATCCAGCGTCCTGCCGACCGGCTCGCTGTCGTTGCCGTTGGCGATGATCTCTCTGAACTGCGCCACATGCCCCGTCATCCGCGCGACTTCCTCGCTGATGTCGGCACGCTCGGCGAACACCGCGACCTCACGGATCAACGCCGATTCGTCGGCCTTGAGCTCTGCCTTCGCCAGCAGCTCATCCATCCGGGCACGCAGACGCTGGTGGTATTCCTCGATCACAGACGGGGCACGGTCGCCGATCTGCTTCATCCGATCCATAATCAGGTCAAGGTGTTTGAGCAGGTCCTCGGCCAGGGCCTGGCCCTCGGTCGCACGCATGACCATCAAACGATCCATCGCTTCGTCCAGCAGTTTCGTGACGACGGGCTTGGACTTAACAAGCAGTGAAGCCTCGTCCTGCGCGGGTTGGAGGACGCCGGGCAGTCCCAGCAACTGGGTCAGGTCGATCTGTACGGCGCGGTCCTGGATCTTCGCGTGGATGGTTTCCAGGTGTTCGAGGTAGGTGAGGATCGCGGCGTCGTTGACGCGCGAGACGGCCTGGGCGTCGGTGGTCTTGAACTTCACGGTCATCGTGAACGACCCGCGCGATACCCGTTTGCGCAGCTTGGCCTCGAGCTGGGCTTCCATGCCCTGGAACTCGTCGGGCAGGCGTACCGAGCACTTGAAGTATTTGTTATTGAGGCTACGCAGCTCGACGCTGTAGTGGACCCTGTCGGACTGGGTGGAAGCGTCGCCGAAGCCGGTCATCGAACGAATCAAAGCGTCGCTCCGGTGGGGGGACTAGCCGGGGGCCGGTCCGGGGGCTGGGTCGTGGTGTCACGGCGACACGCACCACTTCACCATATTAAGGCGGTGTTGTCTAGGGCTGGGCGTCGGGCAGGGGTGCTTCGGCCGGTTCGCCGGCGGGTTCAGCGGGGGCTTGCGGGTCGGGGGCATCGGCCGCGTCATCGATCGGGTCGCTGGTGGTTGTGCCCGGCGTCGATTGGGTGGAGACCGGGGGGGCCTTTACGGTTTTGGGTGCCACGTCGTCACGGATCGCGTAGGTCAGGCCAATGGCGAGCCCCAGGAAGACGACGAAGCAGGCGATGGTGATGGTGGTCAGCAGGTCGCCAGTTTTAGCGCCGAAAGCGGCCTGTGCCGATCCGCCGGCTCCGCCGAAAGCGCCGCTGAGGCCGCCGCCTTTGGGCTTCTGGATCAGGATGACCAGCATCATGAACAGACAGACCAGGACAAACAGGACCATAAGCGTCGTGACCAGGAGGTTGGCACCGAGTGTAAGTGTGAGGGGCATGGGGTGTGTCTCTTCGATTTTTTTGTTACGCCGGGACGCCGGCCTTGTCGGCGGCGGCCTGGAAGATAGCGAGGAAGTCTTCGGCCTTGAGTGCGGCGCCGCCGATGAGCCCGCCGTCGATGTCGGCCTGCGCGAACAGCTCCGCGGCGTTTGAGGGCTTGCAGGACCCGCCGTATTGGATGCGGACGGCGTTAGCGATGTCGTCGTTGTAGAGGAACCACAGGGCCTGACGGATGACTTTGTGCGTTTCCTGTGCGTCTTGGGAGGTCGCGGTCTTGCCGGTACCGATCGCCCAGACGGGTTCGTATGCGATGGTGACCCGAGCCATCTGAGCATCGCTGACCCCGGCGAGC
>JAJDCT010000034.1 GCA_029260695.1 Phycisphaeraceae bacterium | reverse complement strand
GCATCCATGTACGACTGCATGGAGAAGTGTACGGTCCCCGGGCTGGCGGGTGTGATGATCCGCGACCACTGGATCTGGTACTTGATTTCGTTTTCGTCGAACTGCTTGCCGGTGCGGTAGGGGGCGATCCCGGGCCAGATGTGGCGGTGCTTACGGTTCTGGGCAGACCACCAGTTAAGCAGGGCGGTGAAGCTCTGGTCGGGCTTGTCGATTTCCCAGTAGAGCTGAGGGGTGAAGTAGTCGACCCAGCCCTTGTTCAGCCAGAGCTTCGCGTCGGCGAACAGCCCTTCGTACTGGTTGAATCCCTTGATCTGCTTGGGATGGCCCGGCTTCCAGATGCCAAACGGGGAGATCCCGACCTGGACGTGTGGCTTGGTCTTTTTGACTTCTTTGTATAGTTTTTTGATGAAGTCGTCGACGCTCTTACGCCGCCAATCGCTTCGGCTGAGCTTGCCACCGGAATTCTTGTAGGCATCCCAACTGCGGTCGTCGGGGAACTGGACTTCGTTGCCGGCATCATCTTTGACTTTGTAGGGATAGAAGTAGTCGTCCATGTGGACGCCGTCGATGTCGTATCGGCGGACGACGTCGAGGATCACGTTCAATGAATGTTGTTGAACCACTGGTTCGGACGGGTCCATCCAGAGGTAGGGGCCGTATTCGTGTACCACCTGCGGGTGGGTCTTGCTGATGTGGTTGTCGGCGATCTCGCCTTGGTTTTTCGGGTGCAGAGCGCGGTAGGGATTGAACCATGTGTGCAGCTCAAGCCCTCGTGCGTGGGCTTCGCGGACCGCGAACACCAGTGGGTCGTAGAACGGTTTGGGTGCCAGGCCCATCTCGCCGGTGAGGTAGTAGGACCAGGGCTCCAGGTCGCTGGCGTACAGTGCATCGGCGCTCGGCCTGACCTGCAGGACCACCGCGTTGAGATTCATCGCCACGCAGCGGTCGAGGATCGCTATCAATTCGTCCTGCTGCGCTTGGGTCGATAGCCCGGGTGTGCTTGGCCAATCGATGTTCGCCACGGTTGCGACCCAGACCCCACGGAACTCGCGGTTGATCTGGGGGATGCCTGAGGGGTCGGGCTTTGACTGCGTGACGGTGCGGCTGTGGGAGCAGGCGGTGAGGCCCGCGAGTATGAGAGCGCAGATTGCAGTCATCAGTGAGTGTCGGCCGGTGAGGTGTGCCATCGTGTGTTACCCTGTTTTAGTCGATGCAACGAGACGCGATATAGACGAGGCAGAGATTATATAACAATCGCCCGGGGCGTGTTAATCACCAGCCGTGTGGGGTGGTTTATCGAGTATGAGTCGGCGGGCTCAATACCAGTCATCCGAGGCGTGGAACCAGTACCAGCCGCTGCCCAGGCGGTAGAGCTTGTACCCCGACGCGCCGTAGGGTGTGCCCGAGCGGTTGGGCCGATGGGTGAATCCGTAGGTCATGATGTCCGGCCCGATCCCGTCGTTGCCCTGGTAGACACGGAAGTAGACCCCGCCGCGCACATCAGCCGCGTAGTCCTCCACCATGAAGACACCCAGGCGCTGGTTCAACGGGGTGCCGCCGTATTCATGTACCGGTGCCTGCGCCACCAGTGCCTCAAACTTAGGAAGTGAAGCCATGAACGCCAACCGGCGCGGGACGTAATACCGCAGAAGAACGAACGTGGACATCAGGATGACGCCGGCCAGCCCGTACCTGATCCACGGCCATTGGATAAACCTGACTCTGCTCCTGAGCATCATGACCAGCCAGACCACGCCCGCGATCGCGCACACAGGCAGCCAGATGACAGAGGTGAGCAAGAGCATGAACAGCAGGTCACGCAAGACACCGGGATAAACACTCAGCCCGATAGCGGTGATAGACGCCACACATGCCAGTAACAGGACGATATTGGCGGTCAGTTTCATCGCTGGTCCCTTTGAGTCTTTTGACTTGAAGTGCTTGCCCGATGGCGATGTTTACGACCGGGATGGTGATCCGGTTCGTTTGGCCATCCGGTACACCAGCACTAGTCCCAAGAAGCAAGCTGCCGATGTCGGCTCGGGGATGTTTACAGCACCGGGCGGGGGGACGCCCTGGTTCCAGTTAGTCAGCATGAAGTTCAGGTCGTCGATACCGACGAACCCGTCGCCTGAGATGTCTCCGGCCTGATCCTGACGGAAGCCGGCGTTTTCGTTCCAATGCAGGAGCAGGAAGTTCAGGTCCTCGATGCCGACGAAGCCGTCGTGGTTGAGGTCGCCAAGGATCGGCTGGGGTGGGGGCGGCAGGTCGAAGAGGTAGGCCGAGCCGGCGCTGGAGCCGGGGGAACCGGGGGCTCCGGGTGTGGGATATAGGGGTGAGCCGATGATTGCGGTCAGTCCGCTTAATGCGACGGAGAAGCCGAAGGCGTCGCCGGGTTGGGCTTCGGTGGGAGTGAATTTGAACAGCTCGTTGCCGGTGAAGGCGTCGAAGCCGTAGATCGCGCCGGTGTCGTTGCTGTCGCCGTAGGCGCCGATGAGGGCGAGGTTGCCACTGAGTGCGACGGAGAAGCCAAAGCGGCTGTCTGTGGCGGCATCGGAGGCGGTGAGTATGAATAGCTCTTCGCCGGTATTCACGTCGAAGAGGTAGGCCGCGCCGGCGTCCTGCACCGCGCTGTCGCTTCCGGGGGCCCCGATGAGTGCGAGGCCGCTGGCGAGCGCGACCGAGCCAAACTTGTCGTCCGCGTCGGCGTCGGAAGCGGTGAATTTATGGAGCTGCGTGCCGGTCGTGGTGTCGAAGAGGTAGGCCGCCCCCGAGTCGGTGCCGGCGTCGTCGGACATCGCGCCGACCAGGGCGAGGTTGCCCTCTGCGGCAAGTGAGAATCCAAAGAGGTCGCCGGCGCCCGGGTCCAGTGCGGTGAGTTTGTGAAGCTGCGCCCCGGTTGAGGTGTTGAAGGCATAGACGGCCCCGGCGTTGGTGCCCGCTTGGTCTTCCCAGGGCGCGGCGACGACGGCGGTATTGCCGGTGACCGCGACCGCGTGGCCGAAGTGATCGCTGGTCGCGGCGTCGTCGGCGGTGAGTTTATGGAGTTGTATGCCGGTGGACGTGTCGAAGATATAGGCTGCCCCGGAGTCTGTGCCTGCGTCGTCGTTCATGGCGGCGCCGATGAGTGCGGTCGTTGCGCTGACCGCGACAGATCGGCCGAAGAAGTCGTTGGGCTCGGCGTCGTCGGCCGTCAGTTTGAAGCTCTGTGTGCCGGTCTTGGCGTCGAATAGATACGCCGAACCGGTGTTGATCCCGGCGTCGGTGTCATCCAGGCGTGCCCCGATGACGGTGGTGGTCCCGCTGATGGAGACGGAGTAGCCGAACATATCACCGGCGGCGGTGTCGCTGGCGTTGAACGGCGGGGGGGTGTTGATGGCCAAGGCCGGGTGTGCGGACACACAGCCCAGCAGCCCCAGCGCGAGCGCCTGCCTGAAAAGCCACGGTATAAGCCCAGGTCGAGCCATCGTCGGATTCAATCTCCCAGTCCGTTCGAGGTGACACCACTATTATACCGATCGGCGTCGAAGCAGAAGGGTGAAGGCAAGTGACGCGAGCAGGGAGGTCCCGGGCTCAGGCACCAATGCAGCCAATCCGCCGGGGGGTTGGGCGCTGGCGTTCCAATTGCCCAGCACTACGTTCAGGTCGTCGATGCCGACGAACCCGTCGCCGATACCGGCTATATCGCCCCGGGACGCGTCGCCTTTGGGTACGAGTTGGTTCCAGTTTGCCAGGACGATATTCAGGTCGGTAATGCCGACGAACCCGTCGCCGTCGATGTCCCCGATGAGGGGCGAAGGTGGTCCGAATGCGGGTGGCTGGTAGAAGATGTCGTCGAGGAAGACGAGGCTGTCCTGGTTGCCCGAGAAGACGATCGAGTCGAGTGAGAACGACTCGCCGAGGATGCCGTCGCCGCTGTCGAAGGATGCGGAAGACCAGAGGGAGGGGTCTTCGAGAGACCATTCGTACTTATGCCACTGCCCGTCCGCGGCGATGTTTTGGAAGAGGCCCTGCTCCGTGCCGTCGCCGTCGTCGTCGAGTGTGAGGCCGACGGTGAGGTCTGTGGATTCGGTCATGAGCCAGAACCCGATCGAACCCAGTGGCTGCATGGCTAGGTTGGCTTCGCGTTTGCCGGTGAACATGTCGCCTGGTCCGGCGAGTTCTGTGCCTGCCACGTGGTGGAAGAGGAACGAAGATCCTGATGATTCGTCGAGGTCGATATCGATGCGTTGGCCAAACGATCCGTCGTGCGCGTCTGAGGAGGCGCGTTGCGTGGCGGTGGCGGGGCCGAGATTGAGGTTGTTGTTGGAAAAGCCGGTGGTGTTGCCGAAGTAGCCGTCGTTCAACTCGAAGTCGGTCAGGGTCTTGAGGTGTTGTAGCGGCGGTTGTTCGGCAGTGGGTGCGACGGTTTCGAGTTGGATATCGGCACCGTAGTAGTATTTGAGGATGTCGACGTAGCTGGTGCCTTGCTGGCCCATGAAGTTGGCGCCGTTCTGGCTCTTAGCGCCGCGGTTGGGCCAATTGGGGTTGGTGGGGGTGCCGATGAAGCCCAGGGGGGTGCCGGGGTTGTCTCCACCGATCACGCCGGTGGGGTAGGTGTGTGTGACCCACTTTTCGGTGTCGGTCGGGTCGGAGTCGAAGGGGTTAGGGACAGGCGTGGGGCCCGAAGGGATCGCGCCGGCGACGTAGAAGGAGGCGATCAGGATGTCCAGGTCGCTGAAGTTTCTGATCGAAAGGATCTCGCCCTCGGTCGCATCGGTCGCATCGAAGTGGACCTGCCGGGCCCAGCCGCGGTCGGTGTGGTAGACCTGGTCTTGCGTGCCGTTCTGGATCGAGCCGCCGAGGCGGATCTTGTAGTAGGCGAAGGTCCGCGCGGCGACGGCCTGGGCCTTGAGCGCCTCGAAGCTGGCGCCGCCGTTCTCGGAGAATACGACATTGGGGACGTAGTCTGTCTCGGTGGGGACATCGCCAAAGCCCCAGACTTTGATGGTTTCGAGCTGGTCAAACGCGGCGTGGGCCTGATTCGTGGCGAACACGAGCAACCCGATGGCCACGATCGGCCAGCAAATAACGTTTCTCTGTTTGACCCGCGGACCTGCCATGCAGCCCGGTGTCGGTGCGCCCGATCCTGCCATGATCTACTCCATTTAGCATTTAGCGTCGTGGCCCCGCTTGAATACCCCCGCCTATCCTATCACGGAGGGTACCATAGCCTGCCGAAATTGCCACATTAATTATAGAACCAGTTGCCAATTGACTACCTGATCAAGGCCTATAAGCCACCCAGGGCACATATAGAGATTTAAATCTCTGAATATTGACGGCGCGGTAAAATAGGAGGAATTCAAGGCGATTATAGCTGTGAGAACTAGGAATTACTGATATTTATTTCTCTAGAGCATCAAAGCTCTTGCAAACGGGTCTTCATGAGGTTATATAATACTGTAGTGGGGATTGACTCCGGAAGGTGGTGAAGAATCCATCTTCAAGACGAAATCCCGGAATTTTGTCAGTCAGTATCGCCAATCAATGGTTTACATCACGTTTTTTTAGGAGGAGAGTTATGAAGAAAGCAATTGCAGGACTCGGTTGCGCCGCTGTTATGGTGGTGGCTACTTCGGCACAGGGGGCGTTCATGATCGAACCCAACGGCAAAGCCTCGGGTAACTTCTTTGCAACCAACGGGACCGGTAGTTCCACCGCCGCGGGTGCTGGCACCTTGGCGGCCCCCGGTCTCACGTCCGGCGCTGCATCGGTCTTCGGCGGTGCAGATTACATCTACACCTACACACCCAGCGCTGACATAGACAACACCGTCTTCGGTGTGGGGCAGCCCCTCAACAGCAACGCAGGTCTTGCCGCAACCGGCGCTACCGGCGGCACGGCTGGGGTCTACAACGTCTACCTGACCTACCCCCAATCGGCCAACAACGGCGGTATGCCGGCTATCTACAACATCGATGTGGACGGTGACTCGATTACCGATGTGACAAACAGCTACGACCAGAACGTGGCTTCCCTTGTCACGGGCTTGGGTATCGGCCTGTGGGAACTCGTCGGGCAGATCACGATCACCGACGCCAGCCAGCCTGTCACCCTCACCATTACGCCTTCGACTACCCCAGACTTCGTCGGTGTCCGTACCGCCGGCGTGGTGTTCGAGATCGTCCCCGAACCTGCGACCCTGGGCCTGATGGGCCTCGGTGGTCTGGCGATGCTTAGCCGTAAACGCCGCTGAATCCGAAGACCGGGTGAGTAAAATTGAATAACCCGACACCCCGGCCTTCATCGGTCGGGGTGTTTTTTTATGCCTCTACACAATCTTTTGTGGGTCTGCCGTGGCTGACCTGTTGAAAAGGATTGGCAGGGGTGACCCCCAAATACGGCCTCCCGAGTTTGCTTGCTCCGATTATTTCGCAATAATCGGGGGATCACACAAGCAAGGAGTCCGCTCATGTTGATATCCCGATCTCACAATCTTCTGCTGGCCGTCATGCTCATCTCCGCGACTGTTTTGCTCGCAGGCTGCGGTATCGCCAGGCCGATGTCCGGTTCCCATGAGAAGCGTACCGGCGATGAGATCGTGGTGGCCGGGCAGTTTTTCCATACCGGCACGCCCGTCGTGTTGTGGATGGACCCAGGCGGCTACGACGCCTACCGCATCGAGAAGCACTTCGCGGCTTACGACGAATCGCTCTGGGAAGTGACCAAGGAAGAGATCGACTCGCCCAAC
>JAJDCT010000033.1 GCA_029260695.1 Phycisphaeraceae bacterium | reverse complement strand
TCAAGAATTTCGCGCGGGCCGTCTTCATCGGGGAATCCCTGACCAAGATTGATCGCCCCATGCGTGTTGGAGAGCGCCGACATGGTCGGGAAGATTGATAACGGCCGGTCGAAGAAAACGGGGTTGAGGGATCGGGTCATACTATTGCTCGTGGACGCGCCGGGGCGTCGTTTGTGAGGGTAAAGGCGAGCCGAGAACTCACACTGCCTTGGCGGAAATGTCAAAGCAGCGCGATGATCGCGGAGATGCTTTCCTTATTGGAAGGGGAACCGTCCGCGATGCGCGCATGGGCGGCCTGTTGGTCTCAGCCTTGTCTGGCGACAAATTCCGGCTGGCCGCCATCGGCGAGCGCCAGCAGGTCAAAAAACGCGCCCCCATCGGCGACAGATTTTAATTCCGCCGCCTGGTAAGCGTCTCTGCAGGAATTTCGTTGGCCCACATTTCGATAAAACCGATAGCCCAGATCACGCAGGAGCGCGTCGATTTCATCCACGGTTGAATTATGGCGGGCAAGTTGTTCTCCGCAGATTTCGATATAGAGCTTGGGCTTTCGCGCGGCCAGCAAATCGCGTAAGGATGCCAGCACGCCCAATTCCATGCCTTCGACATCGATCTTGATCAGATCGGGCTCTGTAAATCCGTGCTTGAGGAGCAGGCCCGCGGCGTCATGCGCGGTATTTTCTGCAGACTCATCGATAACATAATAACCGGCGCCCGTGTTTCCTGTAATGTGCGTCCGCGCGAGCGCCCCCGAGCGGGGGTCGCCGACGATCGCGTTTACCGGTGTAATGATTTCGTTCGTATTGTTGATTTCGACGTTTTCGGTCAGCACGCGAAAAATCTCGGCGTCTCCCTCGATTGCGAGAACCCGTCCCGAATTTCCGACTTTTTTGGCGAGGGGGACCGCATAGGTGCCGATATGCGCGCCGATATCGATAATTGTATCCCCGGGGGCGACACAGTCGAGCACCATCGACAATTCGTTTCGAGTGTGCGCGCCGAATTCTTCAAGCTGGTTGGAAATAAGGTCGTTGGGAAATGAGAGAAACTCTCCGTGAATCGTCGATATCCGCTTCATTATTGACAATTGAATCGCCTCTTAATTTAGTTGGTTATTCGAGCCGCCTGATTTCACGAAAAAGGGGGGCTTCCTCCGGACAGCGAAACAGAACGCGCATCAATGTTCCCCCGCGGCGCCAAAATCATAACAAGCCAAAAAAAACTCCGCATCGAAAAATACTGCCCGAGCGTTACTGACATAAGTCTTGCCCTATCGGTTCCATGCCCAGAAAGTGGTTGAATTCTTCTACCCACGACCTGCGGAACTTTGAGTATGAGTGCCACTTTGCAGTAGCGCGTCCCGATTCGGCTAGTTTTGCTCCATATTCCGGTGACTGAATGACGGCGATTAAATTTTCAGCGACTGACTCGATATCCAGATAAGGCGCGACGGCGCAATTGACTCCCGGGCGCATATAATCAAGACCGCCAAATCCGTCGAAACCAACAACTGTCGCACCCATTGCCATCGCTTCGAGCGGCAAAAGACCAAAACCTTCGGCGGGAGAGATTACGAGCACATTCCTGTGTTCGCCGATGCGCGCATGAGCTCTGATTGAGGAAGGCCGATCCCGGAGTGGATTTTGTCGAGTTTGATGCCGGGTGCGTTCGTGGAGAGTATTTCCTGCAAGCGAGTCATAATGGGGTCAATTATTGTGCGTTCGCCTTTTGTAAAAACAAGTGTGGATCCCTCCGGGCGCGACTGCCATGGCGTGACCTCCGGAAAATTTTCGGTGTTGATGAAGGGAGTAATGACGCGGGTTGTCAGGCCGTAAACCGAAGAAAGAAATCGCGAAACAACGCCGCTTGCCGATACATAATGTTCAAATCGCCTATCAAGCAAGTTGAAGGTGTTGAACCCTTGCACGTAGGAAATCTTGAGGCCGGGCAATCGCAGACCGAACATGTAGGATGAGAAAGAAGGATTGCACACAAGCACGTCGTCCGCACCGATCTGCGCTTCCATTTCCGGTATTGTCACTGAGGAGAATCTAGGTTCGTAACGGTGGATGCCATTGTCCGAACTTTCCTCGCCCACACGAACGGCGAGTGTCTCAAAACCAAAATCCAAATGAAGGATTCGTCCGAGATGGTAGGCCATGTAGGTGCCGCCATTCGGAATATGGGCGCCGACGATGAATGCGCAACGTCGTGTGCGGGGAGTCATCAATTCAAATTGCCTATGAAATTAGAGCTTATCACGCGGGAAATAACGGTGAACCCGTTCGCGGGCCAGGCTGCAATTATTGGCGTCGAATTTCAAGCCCGAGCACGGCCAATCGGCAGGCGTAAAGCTTCACGAAACGGAGAGTGCTTTATCTCAGGCAGTTGCGGAGAAGCAGTCCGCCTTCGAAGCGCAAGAGCAGATCAAAGCGGAGTTTGAGCAAACGCATTTGGAGCTCGAAGAAATTCGGCGCAGCAATGCCGCCGAGCTTGGATTGCTGACTGAGGTGATGTACAATTCGGCGATTCTGAACGGCATCGACCACAGCCGTCTGTTGGATTTTGTCAATGACGCAGATCGTTCATCATTACGCAGTGCGTTCGGATTGAGCGAAAGCGATGTACTGGTTCTTAACGTTGGAACTGTTACTTCCAGAAAGGGACAGCAGGATTTGACGGGCGCCATGGAGCAGATGGATGCGGCGACAAGGCGGCGAGTTGTGCTGGCAATCGTGGGGTTGAATGGAAGCGACTACTCTCAAGCTGTCCGCGATCAATTGAGGGCGTTGGAACAGCAAGGGTTACGAACGATTGCCGTCGAGGAATCTACTTCAG
>JAJDCT010000032.1 GCA_029260695.1 Phycisphaeraceae bacterium | reverse complement strand
CGAGTCCAGAGCCAGGGTGATCCAGCATAGACGGCCCAAGGGTATTGACCAGACAAGGCAGGGAAAACCACCAGCCGTTCACGGTATACAACACGGCTTTGCCGGGGTAATCTTAGGGAGCAGGATTTAACGCCCGCACCTCTTGCCCGTTTATCCGATGTTATGAGCATACGCCGGCCATCGAGAAGTGAATCGGGGTTCACGTTGATCGAATTGATCATCGTGATCGCGATCATAGCGCTTCTCATCGGCATCCTTCTGCCCGTACTTTCTTCTGCCAAGACACAGGCCCGGCGCGTGCGTTGCGCCAATGCCCTGCGGCAATTGGGCGTCGGCGTGTGGTCCTATAGCCTCGACTACAGCGATATGATGCCGACCTATTTCGGAGGCAACCTGGCGTTTGACACCCTCGCCATGCGCAAGCCCGACGGGTCGGCCGTCAACCTCGGTCTGCTCATGGGGTACATCCAGACGCCTGACACGTTCTATTGTGAATCCGGACGCGAGGGTGCTTCGCCCGATATCGCGTTTGACTCGTCGTTCAACAGTTGGAACAACGGTGATGGCACGCCCAATGCCTGGCTCAACGCGGGATACACGGCGAGATACCACAAAGGGAGCCACGCAAATCGACACAGGGAGATCGACAATTTCACCAACAAGGTCATCTACTCGGAGTTCCTCGGTGTCGATGGTTGGGAAGGTGGGGACCGATTCCAGGGACCGCTGCTCGCTCCACACCAAGGCTCGGGTTACAACCTGTTGTTCGGCGATGGTGGTGTACAGTGGGTCCAGGTCACTGCGATCAATTCAGTGAAGCTTGTCGGCAAAGACGCGCCCAGTGAAGAGGCGTTGAGGGACTATTACCTCTTGTTGGACGTCCTCCCCGCCGGAGGCGGTGGGCAGCCTATTGACGATGACGACGACGATGACGACGACGATGACTAGGCCACGGCGGTGACGGTTCGATGATCGACCTGGCTTGCCTCAGGTTGACACCCTCGCCGTAGCCTATTTATGACGGCATGGATGGCCGGCTGAACGAACTGGGGTAGAATAGTCATGATGGCACCGGCCAATCCCCAAGATGATCGTCCCCGCCGGAAGGCGGGCTGGGCCCTACGGCTGCCCTGGTTTGGGCCGGCGGTTGTTACGCTGTCCATGCTGGCGCTGATGGTGCTGTTGTTCTGGCGTTTGCAGACGCATCATCTCTCACAGCAGCAGCAGGAGTTAGACCGATCACTCGTGACCGCTCGTGACAGCATCTCCACCAAGCTCACCGCCGACGAGAGTTTCCTGGGGGTGCTCGCTGACCAGGCTGCCGCGGGTGCTTTGATCTCGTCTGAGTTCCACCGCCTGGCGTCCAGTTATGTATCCGATCGCCCGCACATTACGGCCGTGTACTACACCCGGCCCGACCACACCGTCCTATGGGCCTCTCCGACCAGTGAGGAGAACCAGGGCAACGATGCCCTACTGCGTTTGTCTGAGCACAGCGTAGCGTTCGAGCAAGCCATCGAATCGAAGTTGCCGGTCTATTCTCCGACCCACATCGGGTTGGCTGGGCATCAATGCTTTGATCTCTATGTCCCGGTGTTTAACCGCAAGAAACTGCAGGGCACCTTTGTCGTAGCTTACAGCAGCCGATCGCTGATCCGCAGTATCCTGGATCGGGCGATTTTACAGGGGTATCAGACCGAGTTGATGGGTGAAAATGACCAGAGGATCTACCGCATGCCATCGGTCGCGAGCATAGACACGCGGCTGAAGGGCGCGATCAAACTGGCACGCCCGGACAACGGTATGTCCCTGCGGTTGACGAAGTACGCCTCTCCATTCTGGGACATGGGGACCGTCGTTTTAGCGGCGATCAGCTTCGCGTTGGTCAGTGGGATGGGGCTGGGGCTCTGGGCGCTGAACCGTCAGATCTTTGAGCGGGTCCGTGTGGAACGGGCCCTGCATGACGCGAATACCGAGCTAGAGAACCGTGTCAGGGAACGGACCCGTGCGCTCAGTGAATCAAACGACATGCTGGCCCGCGAGATGGCCGAGCGTCAGGTAGCCGAGGAACGTGCACGGCGGCACCTGGACCAGCTCGCGCAGATTGGGCGCGTGAGCACGATGGGCGAGATGGCGGCGGGCCTGGCACACGAACTGCACCAACCGCTTGCGGCCATCACCAGTTACGCCAAGGGCTGCCTGCGCATCCTCAGCGAATCCTCGCCCGACTTTGATCGTGTCGAATATGCCGTAACACACATGGACGAGCAGAGCACGCGCGCCGCTGAGATTATTGATCGGCTGCGAACCTTCCTCACGCCAAACAGCCCACAGAAACTGGCGCAGGATCTGCGCTCCCTCGTCGAAGAGTCGGCGGGCTTCGTCGAGCCGGACCGTAAGCGGCTGGGCATCGACCTGGAGATCGATGTCAGTGACCAGATTCCCCCCGTGCTGGTCGATCGGGTTCAGATCCAGCAGGTGCTGGTGAACCTGATGAAAAACGCCTTCGAGTCGTTGCAAATCTCGGAGTTGGGCGAGCGAAAGGTCACGATCCAGGCCCTGCCCAACAATTCACACGAAGTTCAGGTCCATGTGCGCGATTCGGGGCCGGGGTGTACACCCGAAGACCTGTCTCGCGTTTTTGAACCATTTGTGAGTACAAAGACCGGGAGCATGGGGATGGGGCTGTCAATCAGCCGAACCATTATTGAGGCCCACGAGGGCAGGCTGTGGGCGACAACACACGACGGGCGTGGCATGACATTCAGTTTTACGATAGCGGCACAAAACCATGAAACATCAGAAAGCATCTGAACCCGTACCCACTCAGCCCGCTAGTACAGCCACGGTTTTCGTGGTCGATGACGACGAGGGCTTGCGTAATGCGATTGAGTTCCTGCTCGATACCGCGGGGCTAACCGCCAAGACATTCTCCTCCGGCAAAGCGTTTCTGGAGTACTACCGGCCACAGATGCGGGGCTGCATGCTCCTGGATATCCGTATGCCCGACATCAGCGGGCTGGAATTCCAGGAAAAGATCCGTGAGTTGCAGATCAATCTCCCCGTGATCCTGATCTCCGCGTATGGCACGATCCCTCTGGCGGTCCGGGCGATGCGGGAGGGCGCGTTCGATTTCATCGAGAAGCCGTTCGACGATGAGTTCCTGCTCAAGCGCCTCCGTGAGGCGATCTCATTCGATATAGACCAGCGGGCTGACGATCAGAAAGTCCGTGAAGCCCGTGAACAACTCACCAGTCTCACCGCGCGTGAGAAGCAGGTCATGTCTTATGTCGTCGCGGGGAAACTAAATAAGCAGATCGCCGCCGAGCTAGGCATCAGTGCCAAGACGGTCGAGAACCACAGGGCACGTGTGATGGACAAGATGGGCGTCAAAGGATTGGCTGAACTCGTCCATATCGCAAACCTGCTGAAGATGGATAGCCCGGAAGGGTTGGACGGGCCCTGACAGCCAGACTTACTTGACCTGTGCTGAATTGACAAGACCGAGTTGGGGTATCCAAGTCATTGCCCGGTCTTTTCTTATGGAAATGGGCCATACAGGACTTGAACCTGTGACCTCCTCGATGTCAACGAGGCGCGCTAGCCAACTGCGCCAATGGCCCGTAGCCGGGGCATTATAACGATGCCGCTGAGGTCCGCCAGTGAGGCGGGCCGGGGCAGGTGATGGTGGGGGCCCATGGGGCGTGCCGGGAGACGGTCGGCAAAGTCGCGGCGAACTCACTAGCATGGGGTGGTCGGACGCCGACGGCTGTCCGGCACTCATCCACCACACCCATACCACGCTAAGACGCGCAAGGACCCCACTCGATGCAGATCCCCCTGAAATACGGCTGCAACCCCAACCAGACCCACGCCCAACTGGCAAGCGACCTGCCCGACGGCCCGCTGACCGTCGTCAACGGCGCACCGAGTTACATCAACATCCTCGACGGCCTGCGCGGCTGGCAACTCGTCCGTGAACTCAAACGTTCGACAGGTCAGCCCGCCGCCGCGTCGTTCAAACACGTCAGCCCCGCCGGTGCCGCCGTCGCCGGGCCGTTGACCGATCAGTTCCGCAAAGCACACTTCTACAGCGACGAAGAGTTGTCTCCGCTTGCTACCGCCTACGCCAAAGCTCGCAGTTCCGACCGGGTCGCATCTTTTGGTGACTTCATCAGCGTATCCGACACCGTCGACGAATCCCTCGCAAGGATCATCAAACCCGAGGTCTCCGACGGGATCATCGCACCGGGTTACGACCCCAAGGCGCTGGATATCATCAAGGCCAAGAAGGGCGGGAAGTACGTCGTCTTACAGATCGACCCGTCCTACGATCCGCCGAGCGTCGAATCGCGTGTCGAGTTCGGGTTGACTTTGGAGCAGTCTTACAACGACAGCGTAATCAACGCCGATCTATTTAAGAACGTTGTCACGAAGCACAACACGATCCCCGATGACGTGATGCAGTCGCTGGTCGTGGCGACGGTGACGCTCAAGCACACCCAGAGTAATTCGATCGCCGTGGGCTACCGGGGCCAGGCGGTCGGCGTGGGGGCCGGGCAGCAGTCAAGGATCGCCTGTACCCGGTTGGCGTGCGACAAGGCCGACCGCTGGTTGCTGAAGATGCACCCCAAGGCGCTGGCGCTAAAGTTCGCCGACGGCCTGCCCAAGTCAGAAAAAGTCAACGCCCTTGACCAGTTCGTGCGATACCACGAGCTGGACGACGGAGAGCGCGGTGTCCTTGCCAAAGCACTCTCAGCCACACCCGACACGATCACCGAGCAGGAACGCACCGATTTCAACGCACAGTTTGAGGGTGTCGTCCTAAGCTCCGACGCCTTCGTCCCGTTCCGTGACAACCTCGACCGTGCGGCCCGCTCGGGTGTGAAATACCTCGCCCAGGCCGGGGGCTCAGCCCGCGATCAGGACGTCATCGACGCCGCAGACGAGCACGGCATGGCGATGGCCTTCACCGGGCTGCGGCTGTTCCTGCATTGATTGTTAAACGGTCCGGTTCAGTTCTGACCACCATCAAGTAGGTGTGTCCCGACATCGTGAACCATCCGTCCCCGCATGTCGTGGGGCAGCAGCTTCAGTTCGTGCGTGATGTTGGCCATCATCCCAAGCCCGATGACCGCCCAGGCGGTTAGTGCTGCATCGGGGTGTTCGTTATGGTCTTTATCCGCGCGGTGTTCTTGGACCTGCCCGATGATGAACGAGTGGAATTTTTGGTACATCTGCCGTAGCGCTTCTCTGATATCCGGGTCATCGGTTTCGTTAAGCCCAGCGAAGGTGATCCGGTGCAGGCCCGACTCCCCGCGGTGCTCGCCCTCCCAGGTCAGGATGCGCTCGGCCGGTGTTCGCCCATCGTCACTGGACAGAAGCTCCCGCCATTTCGCCGCCGTGAACTCGTAGAGGTAATCGATCGACGCCAGGAACATCGCCTTCTTGTTAGGCCAGAGCCGGTAGAGCTGGTTCTCACGCAGCCCGCAACGCTGCGCCAGTGCTGCCGTCGTGGCGCGACGGTATCCAAGTTCAGCAAAAGACCTGGCTATCACCGGGGTGAGTTCCTCGCGGCGCTGATCTGACTGATTGGGTCGGGCCATGACATTTACTCGCTTTCAAGCGCTTCCGGTCCAGCTTCCGACCGCTTTGGCCGACGGAATACATATCGCTGATACACGTAGCCCAACACGATCAGGCTCAGCCCCAATCCCAGCAGACTCAATACCCGCCAGAGGTCACGCAGTTGAGCCGTGTCCAACGCGACCTTGCCGACCGCCACGAGCATGACCGCCAGCGACCCGTACCGCAGGGCGGCATTGCCCGTCATCAATCCGCCCGCCAGCAGCCCCAATGCCAACAATACCCACGCCAAAGAGTAGCTGTAGTTCTCGACCGAACTGATCGGGTGCGTTTTCAGCAGCAGGTCGCCGCCGACGAATCCCTGGCGTACCTCAAATGATACGAGCACGAACAGCAGCAGCAGCGACACCGCTACCGCGATCATCTTCATTGGCACTTCCTGGGTGCGTGACGTCAAGGCCACGGCCGCTGTGAGTAGGCAGGGCACGCCATAAATATAGAGAAGCCAATTAAACCCACGCAGGTCGCCCACGTGTGCCAGGGTAAATAGCGGGTTGTCGACCCCTACCGCCCCGACCACCGCCGCCAGCATACCCGCCATCCCCATAGCAATACCGGCCCATTCAAAGGTCTGGGCCCGCCAACGCGCGCCGATCCTCGACACCACCAACGACACCAATAACCAGACCACGCTGTATGTCGCCCACTCGTGCAATTGCACGTCTTTGCCAATCTGCCACGCCATATCCGAACCCGTGAACCCCTGTCTCACCTGCATCGACACCAGCGCGAACAACAGCACAAACGACACGCCCGACGCAATCAGCTTGACAACCCCGGTTTCCTTCGGCAACACACGGGCCAGCACAAACGCCAAGACGCAGGGTAAACCATAGATATAAAGCAGCCAGTTCAGCAGGCACAGCTCACCCACCTTCACCGTCCAGATAAGCGGGTTGTCGAAGACCAGCGTCCCCAGCACCGCCGCCCCCAAGCCCGCCATGCCCATCACCAGCGCCGCCTTCTTAAGCGCCCCGGTCTTCATGAGCCTACCGATCCACAGCATAGCCAGGGATATCACCATCCACACCACGCTGTACGTCGCCCACTCACGCAGCCCCACACCCGCGCTCATCCGCCACTGCGTGCTGGACCCGGTGAACCCGTGACGGACCTGCAAGGTCACGAGCGCAAAGAATAACATGAACGACACCACGCCCGCCGCCTTCTTGAAGGGCCCCGCCTCTTTGGGCATGACCCGCGCCAGCAGGAACGCGACCACGCACGGTAAACCATAGATATACAAAAGCCAGTTCAGCACACGCGTCTGGCCCACCTCGGCCGAGATCAGTAACGGGTTGCTGATCAGCATGGGGTGCAGCACCGCCGCAATCAACCCGACTACACCGATTCCGACCGCCGCCTTGCGCAACCCGTTGAGCGACTCAGCCTTGAACCGCCACAACACCCCGGCCCCGATACCCATCCAAAGCACGGCATAAGTCGACCATTCAACAAGCTGGGCTGAACCCTGCCAGAGGTGTTCGGTATGGAAACCGAGCCTGACCTGTAAGCTGATGGCCACTGTAGCCGTGACCAGCGCCAACGCCTGGGAAACCGTGCGCAGCAGTTGCAAGGGGTTTCGGTGATAGATCCACGCGATCGCCGCGAAGCCTAGCGCGGGTAGGCCGTAGTGCGCGAGCATGGTGTTGGCGATCGGCTGCATGGGCAAGTCGTAACCGGTGGGCCCCGGCACTAGGAGTTGCAACACACACCCCGCGAACAGCCAGCCCACCGGAATCACGAGCCAACGCAATCTTAGTTGCGCCCCCAGCGCCGCGACGACCACCGCCAGCCCGCACCACGCCGGTGCGACCCACGGGTGATCAAGCCCAAACCAGGCCGCCAGCGTCGCCAGCGCCGCCGCCATCAGCGCGTATGCATCGATGACCAGCGTGCCGTGCTCTTTGCGTGTGCGCCAGACCAGTGCCGCACCGATCGTGACCAGCGCCGACACACCGGCATACACCATCCACCCGCTCAGCGACCCCGGCGGGTGATCTATCCGGCCGATGTGTGTCAGGATCACGAACCCTAACGCGCTCCCCGCTGACAGCCACGCGAACATGCCCGGCCGAGCGTTACGCCAGACACATAAGAGCCCGCCGATCACAAACACAAGTCCATACCCGATTGCGAGCAGGTAGTAGTCAGACGTCGCAAGGTCCACGTACCCCATCTGGTACGCGATGGGCCAGGCAAGCAGCATCATGCCACACAGCCCCGCGCCCAGGTACGCCAGTGTGATATATCTCCGATCAAGCCTTGCCAGCAGCAGCGCCCCGGCCCCGAGCAGGCCTAATGCCGAGAGTTCCATCATCGAGAAGCGGCTGTATCCCACGAACATGGTCATCAGCAACGCGCTCGTGCCTACCGCGCCCAGCCCCAGCCAGATACGGCTCTTCCATGTAGGCGAACCGTCCTCCATGTCTGTCGCTCGTGCCGCGTTTACCACGAACACGACCGCCGTCCCCATCGCGAACATCACCAGCCAGTAGCTGTGATCGGGGTCCCAGGCGAACAACGTGTACGCCAGCGTCGTGATGATAGAGGCAGCCAACGTCAGCGCCGACAGCCCGAACCACTGCTTCTTGCGTGTGATGACCGCCAGCCCGATCTCCAACAGCAACAGGTACGTGAACGTGGGCCCCCACGCCGCCTCGTCACCGCTGATCAGTGTCGGTGTGGCGAACCCGCCTACCAGCCCAAGCAGCGCGACAAACGGCCCGTGCATCAGCGACATCCCGACAGCGATCGCGGTGACCACCACCATCAGCGCAAAGCCCCACCACGGGTCCATCACCTTGTAGATCGCCGTCGCTGCCAGCAACGTGGTGAACATGTCCGCCACGCCCGCGCCGCACAACGCCGCCGCAACCTTGTCCGCACGTTTGCGAACCCACAGGCTTGCCAGCATCAGCACCGCTCCGAACGCCCCGGCGATCGACAGCCGGGCCTGAACCGACAGGAGGTTATTGTCGAACGAGTACTTGACCAGGAATGCTCCCGCGAGCATCAGCGCGATCCCGCCGGCCCAGATGTAGACGCCCGCGCCGAGCCGTTCTTCGAGAGATACCCGCATTGGCTTTGGCTTTGGCTTTTGCTCCGGCTTCGATGCGCCGGCTGGCGTGGCCGGTCGGGTGAACGCCGGCTGCTTGGGGCCGGCCTGGCCCGGAGAGGCGAGCCGGTGCAACGCGTCTTTCTTGTGCGACGACTCCGCCTGCACGGGTGACTCTTCTTGCATCGGCTTGGGTTCGGGTACTACCGGCGGGGGGGCTTGCACATCTGGCGGGAGCACCTCGTCGAGCGCCTCCGCAAACACCCTGTCCGATTCTTCTACCACTTTCTGTGGCTGCTTTGGCATCGGTGGTTGGGGCGCGACAACGGTTTCAGAGCTCATGGCGGCCTTCATGACCGTCCTGGCGTCTGCCGCATTGCTAACCGGTGGCTGCGCCTGGAGCTTGAATACAACCTGGCGCAACCGCTCGATCTGCTTCCTCTGCCGGGCCTGTTCGACCCGGCTGCTGAACGCCATGATGAAAGCCACGATGCCTAGTAACAATGCCAACGCTGTCATGGTCAGCCCCTTATGTCAATCACGCCAACAGGTCTGATCGCAAGATTAGAAACTAATTCATTAACCAACAACAAATTACGTCGCCATCGCACAGCCGATATCGGTTTGGCTACTCCCCTATGGCTCGATGCCCCGAATCAGGTTGCAAACCGTATTGTGTAGGTGTATACTTACATAATATGAGCGGGCACGATCGCTGTCAATAGCCTGGACCTGCCTGCTTAAGAAAGGTCGCCATGATCTGGATCAACCTCCTGTTCGCCTGGTGCTGGATGACGCTTGGGCTGCTTTCCGGGGCGGCCCAGGGGATCGGTTTCCATCACGAATCGTGGATGGGTGGTTACAACTCGTGGCGGCGTCGGCTGACGCGTCTGGGACACATCGCGTTCCTGGGGACAGGGATGCTGAACCTCGCGCTGGCGCTGACTGTGGATGCGGTCGGCATGTCGGAGGCATCGGCACGCTGGCCGGGCGTGCTGTTGATCGTGGGGGCGGTGTCGATGCCGCTGGTCTGTTACCTGGCAGCCTGGCGTATGCCTTTGCGGAATCTTTTCTTCGTGCCAGTGCTGAGCCTGACCGCGGGGTGCTGCTGGTTTGTAGTTGTGTTGATCGGACTTTTTTTTAGAAACGGGGTGCTGTGATGAAGATCGGACTGATCGCGATGAGTGGTGTGCGCGCCTGTGACCAGGAGTTGCTTGCGCTGGGTTTGACGCTGCCGGGTTTTGTCGAGCGTAGCAAGACGATCGCGTCGCTGCCGAGCCTGGGTCTGCTGACCTTGGCTGGATTGACGCCTGATCGTCACGAAGTGGTTTATCTTGATGTGCAGGACATTGATGGTGTGCGTATCGATTGGCCGTCGTTCGACCTTGTGGCGATCTCGACGTTCACCGCGCAGGCGCCAGAGGCGTATGAGTTGGCCGACCGGTGCAGGGCGGCGGGCACGCGGGTGGTCATGGGCGGGCTGCATGTGACCTGTCTTCCCCAAGAGGCCCTTGAACACAGCGACGCGGTGGTGGTCGGTGAGGGAGAGCTTTGTTGGCCGGACGTTTTGGTGGATGCCGAGTATGACGAACTCAAACCGATCTATCGCAGCAAGCCACGTGAATTCGACCTGGCCGACGCGCCGATGCCGGCTTACCACCTGCTGGATATGGATAAGTACAACCGGATCACCGTGCAGACCTCCCGCGGCTGCCCTTGGAAGTGTGAGTTCTGCGCAAGCTCCATCCTGCTGACCCCGAAGTACAAGCAGAAGCCGATCGACAAAGTCCTGGCGGAGATCGACCGGGTATACGAGCTCTGGCCCAGGCCGTTCATCGAGTTTGCGGATGACAACAGCTTTGTAGATCGCAGGTATTGGAAACGGCTGCTCCCCTTGTTGGCCAAGCGCCGCATCAAGTGGTTCACCGAGACGGATATCAGCGTCGGCGAGGACGATGAGTTGCTTACGCTCATGCGTCAGGCCGGCTGCGCGGAGGTGTTGATCGGGCTGGAGAGCCCCGGTGTCGAGGGGCTTACCGGTCTCGAACTCAAGAGCGATTGGAAACGCAAACGCCGGGGGGACTACCTGCGACTGGTCCACAACATCCAGGCCCACGGCATCCGGGTCAACGGCTGCTTCGTGCTGGGGCTCGACGGCCAGACCACCGACATCTTCGACCGTGTCTACGACTTCGCGAAGGAGCTTGAACTGTACGACGTGCAGGTCACACTGATGACCCCGTTCCCCGGGACCCCGCTATACGAACGTCTCCGCCGGATGGGCAGGCTGCTTGAAGAAAAAGCCTGGCACAAGTGTACGCTGTTCGACCTGACCTTTGAGCCGACCCACATGACCGCCGACGAGCTGGTCGGGGGCTTCCACGACCTTGTGGTCAGGCTCTACAGTGACGAGGCGACCGCTTGGAGGCGGGACCTGTTCAAACGCAAGTACCGAAGGGCGACGAATGGCTTGGTGGAGGGTATAAAGGAGTCGGCCTGACTACCCGGGCGGGAAGGAGCCACGGCTCATGGCACGATCATCATCCGTTCGGCCGTTATTCATCCTCGCCGGGCTGTACGACGGGGTGCTCGGTCTGGCGTTTTTCTTTTTCGCGCCAACTGTATTCGATCGCTTCGGCACCACACCCCCGAACCACTACGGCTACGTCCACTTCCCGGCCCTGCTGCTGTTGGTCTTCGCGCTGATGTTCTTCGCCGTCGCGTCCGACCCCAGGCGTAACCGCAACCTGATCCCCTACGGCATCATGCTTAAGATCAGTTACTGCGTCGTCGTCGGTTGGCACTGGTTGGGAGCAGGTGTGCCGTGGATGTGGAAGCCGTTCTTCATCTTCGACCTGCTGTTCCTCGTCGCCTTCATCTGGGCTTATCGAAAGATCAGGTCGGCAAGGTGAGCCTAGCTTTAGTTGAACCCCGCTACTCGATCCCGATGTCTTCG
>JAJDCT010000031.1 GCA_029260695.1 Phycisphaeraceae bacterium | reverse complement strand
GGGCCGGGTGGCGATCGTATCATTTATCGCTTCCTGTTTCCATAAAATGGCGATCTGTTTGGCGATTATGTGGACTAAACAGGTGCAATATGGTGGGCGTCAGGATGGTGTCGGGACCATTGTATAGGCGGTAGGGCGGGTTGCCCGGCGTGTCGGGGCGGTTCTAAGATGGCGTAAGCGTCCGGTCATAGCGGTACAGCCACCGGCATGCCCCAAGCAATGAGTTAGACAACTCGAAGAAACGTGTCAGGAGAACCGTCGTTATGGAAAAACATATGTGGTTGTGGTGGCGGCGGGGCGAGGTCGCGATCGAGAAAGAGCAGATGGCGGAAGAGGGGCGAGACCCGGCCGCCCTGGCGCGGGAGTTCGCGGCGCTGGAGAAGCTCGATGACGAAGAACAGGCTTTTCAGGACCGCTTCAATGCGCTGTTGGACCGGGTGCAGGCGTTGCCGATCTCCAGCAGCTGCGACGAGCCATCGGACCTGGCGGGTATACATGCCGCACGTCCCGACGGGCCTCGGCAGATAGACAAGGCAAGTACTGATTTGGAAGGCCGCATCCACGGAGCGTGGTTAGGCCGATGCGCCGGCTGCTTACTTGGCAAACCCATCGAGTGCTGGCACACCGACCGCGTTTGGGGCATCCTTAAAGACGCCGACCACACCACGATCACCGACTACCTCTGGCGGATGGATATCTCAGAAGAGGTTTTTAAGAAGCATGACGCCACGACCCTGTTGGACTTTGGCAAAGGCATCAAGCACATGCCCGAGGACGACGACACCAATTACACCGTCACTGCACTGGCGCTGGTCAAGCACAAGGGCATCGGCTTCACGCCCGACGATATGGCCAGCTTCTGGATGCAGAACATCCCGATACTCCACACCTGCAGCGCCGAACGGGTCGCCTACCGCAACTTCACCGCCGGAATCTGGCCGCCCGAGTCCGCCATCTGCCGCAACCCCTACCGCGAATGGATCGGCGCACAGATCCGCGCAGATTTCTTCGGCTACCTCACGCCCGGCAACCCGCAACTAGCCGCCGAACTGGCTTGGCGCGATGCCAGCATCTCCCACGTCCGCAACGGGATCTACGGCGAGATGTGGGTTGCCGCCATGCTCGCCGCCTCCGCAGTCGAAAACAACATCAAAACCATCATCGAGATCGGCCTGACCGAGATCCCAGCCAACTGCCGATTAGCCAACGACATCAGGAAGGTGTTCGACTGGCACGACCTAGGCATCTGCTACTTGGACACCGTGAAAAAAATCCACGAACGCTGGGACGAACGCAACTGGCACCACTGGTGCCACACCAACTCAAACGCCCAGATCGTCGCACTGGCGCTACTCTATGGCGAAGGGTCTTTCGAGAAAACCGTCACCCGTGCCGTCTACCCCTGCTTCGATACCGATTGCAACGGTGCCACCGCCGGCTCCATCATCGGCATGATCCTCGGCGCCAACGCTCTACCGGCGAAGTGGACCGACATCATGTGCGACACCCTGTTGACCGGCGTGGATGGCTACCACAAGGTAAAGATTTCAGATCTGGCCAAGCAGACCGTGGCGCTGGTGAAGAGTAGTGCCCAAGCTCAGACTTAGCTTTGGGAGCCAAGCGATACCTGCACTTGTCTGCCTTTTAGTCTCAAAACAGTGGGCCCCGCCCGGTATGGCGGATGCGGCAAAGCCTTCGGGGTATTTTGTACAGGTGCTAACGCGGGTTGGCCGGGGCGGCTTGGGGGTTTAAGATGGCGTGATGGCCCAGACCGGGCTGTAAGGACACGCACAGCATGAGCCAGGCAATGAATCAAACAGCTGGGGAGGTCGCGCCCGTGAGTGCATCCCGGGGCGCATCCGGCGGCCTTGGGCCGGCGACGGCGACGCTCTGGAAGCGTGAGATGGTCCGGTTCTTTCGGCAGAAGAACCGTGTGGTCAGCGCTCTGGTCACCCCGGTGCTGCTGTGGGTTGGATTGGGTGCCGGGCTTGACAGCTCGTTTGTCCCGGCGGGTCAGAAGGCCGCCCAAGCCGCAAACGTCTTGGCCACCGGAGAGGCTGCGAGGGAGGTGGGGTACATGGCCTACTTCTTCCCCGGCACACTCTCCATGATCCTCCTGTTCACCGCGATCTTCTCGACCATCAGCGTCATCGAAGACCGCCGCGAAGGTTTTTTGCAGGGTGTGCTGGTCGCGCCGATACCCAGGCTCGCGATCGTCTTAGGCAAAGTCTTCGGCGGGGCGAGTATCGCCATGATCCAGGCGCTGGTGTTCATGCTGCTTTGGCCATTGGTCGGATCATTCCCCGGCATCGGGCCGGCGCTGGCGGCGGTGGGGGTGTTGGCGCTGCTTTCGATTGCGATGACGGCGATGGGGCTGTGCATTGCCTGGCCGATGGATTCCACCGCCGCGTTTCATGCCGTGATGATGCTTGTGCTCATGCCGATGTGGTTCCTCTCCGGCGCGATGTTCCCGGTATCCACGGCTCAACCCTGGCTGCGCATCCTGATGTGGATCAACCCGATGACCTACGGCCAATCGGTGCTGTCGCAAACTTTATTAGGCTACGACGCCGTGCAAACAGGGCCGCCCCTGCCTGTGGACGTGATGTTGATGTTTGTATTTACCGCCGCCGTATTGGCGATGGCGGTGAAGCTGGTCGGCAAGCCCAGAAAAGATGGGGTGTGACCGATGGTCCCAAAGGCTGTGCTCGTATTGGTGGCGGTGTTTTCCTGGCTGGCGACGGCGGCGATCACACTGTCTGTCCTGACTTTCGGGCCCGGCAATCTCCCCGGGGCTAATCAAGACGCCGCCATGCT
>JAJDCT010000030.1 GCA_029260695.1 Phycisphaeraceae bacterium | reverse complement strand
TCACGTCCCGCAGAGCCCTTGCCCCGCGTGGTATGATTAAGCCAGTCACGGACGATGCACCCCCTCGGAATTCATCCCGCCCATGAGCACGGCACCCACCCACACAACCCAGCGACGACGACAGCCGATGGAAGTCCGCCGCGTCGATGTGTCCAAGCTGTTTGATAAGCTACCGCCGCACGCAATCGAGGCCGAGTGTGCGCTTTTGGGTTCGATGATCCTGGATTGGCGTGTCTGCGGTGAGGTGATCCAGATCCTCAAGGGTGCCGACGAGTTGTACCAGCCAGCCCACGCCGCGATCTACGAAACCCTCGTCGAGCTTTACGACCAGGTCCAGTCCATCGACATGGTCCAGCTCAAGCAACGGCTCGATGACAAGGGCCAGCTCGATCAGGTCGGCGGGTTGGACTACCTCATCGAGTTGGCAGAGTCCGTGCCCTCGGCAGCGAGCGCGGTGTATTACGCCAACATCGTCCACGAAAAATCGGCGCTACGCCGGCTGATCGAGTCGGCCGGGCGGATACTCGACGATTGTTACAACTCTTCGGAGCCCGTCGGCGAGCTATTGGATAAAGCCGAGCGAGACATCTTTGAGATCGCCGAGAGCAAGTCCACCCATGACGCCGCCGAACTCGGCGATCTGCTTCAGGAGACCTACGACAATCTTCAGAGCGACGAGGGGATGCGCACCGGCGTCGAGACCGGGTTCTTCGAGCTCGACGAGATGACCAACGGCCTGCAGCCCGGCGAACTCATCATCGTCGCCGCACGACCCTCCATGGGTAAGACCGCGCTGGCGTTGAATATGGCCGAGCACATGGCCGCCACCACCAAGCAGCCCTGCGCCGTGTTCAGCCTGGAAATGTCACGCCAGCAACTCGCCCAACGCCTCCTCTGCTCACGCTCCGGTGTCGACTCGCACAAGCTACGCAGGAATATGCTGACCCAGGACGACTTCGGCAAGCTCGCCCTGACCGTCGGCGAACTCAGTGAAGCACCTTTGTTCATCGACGACACGCCCGGGCTCACGCTGCTTGGCCTGCGTGCCAAGTCACGCCGACTCGCCGCTAAGCACGACATCAAGGCTATCTTCGTCGACTACCTGCAGTTGATGAGCGCACCCGGCGCCGAGAGCCGCCAGCAGGAGGTCTCCAACCTGAGCCGCGGCATCAAGGCGCTGGCGCGTGAGTTGAACGTCCCAGTGATCTGCCTCAGCCAGCTCAACCGCGCCGCCGAGCAGCGCGAGGGCCACCGTCCACGCATGAGCGACCTGCGCGAGTCCGGCTCGATCGAGCAGGACGCCGACGTCGTGATGATGCTCCACCGCGAGTCATATTTCCATCGAGGAGAAGAAGAGTGGGCGGAGCAGAATCCTGAAAAGGTTAACGAAGCCGAACTGATTATGGCCAAGCAACGTAACGGCCCCACCGGGACGGTCCGGTTGATGTTCGAGGGATCAACGACACGGTTCCAAAACGCCGCTTCGCCTTATGTGGGAGGTTGAAAGTGAACTGTTGGGTGAAACTTTTGAAAGGTTCCTTCAATGCCGTGGATTATCAGTCCGGGATGGAAAGTTATTCGAGCACAACGAGAGGCTCCGAGCGATCATTACTCGGGTTACGAATATTTGGCCGCATCACATGATGGCCAAGCCGCATCGTGTGGGTTCGGTGATGATGGAAAAAGACTTGCTGAAATGATCGTCCAGGGCATGAACGAAGCAGCGGAGGGGCACGCGCACAAGGATTAGCCAGTGTCCAGCGTAATCCGCTACACTCTCGTCTCAATTGCTTCCGAGACGGAGAATAAATACCCCGATGGATATCACCCACGAACTGAAGGTCGCCATCGCGGCGGTGCGTCTGGCGTCGACCGTTACGCAGGCGGTGCAGAAAAGCCTCGTCACCTCAGACACGCTTGAGAAGAAGGACCGCAGCCCAGTAACCGTTGCTGATTTCGCTTCGCAGGCCGTGATCTGTAAGGCCCTGGCAGACGCTTTCCCGCAGGACCCGATCGTCGGCGAGGAAGACGCCAAGGAACTGCGAGAACCGGGCAACGCAGCCCTGTTGGATTCGGTCGTCACCCACGTCTGCAAGGCCCGAAACGCCGCGTCGCAAGACGACGTCCTTTCCTGGATCGACCGAGGCGGGACGACACCCGACGTCAATACCAAACGGTACTGGACCCTCGACCCGATCGACGGCACTAAAGGTTTTCTGCGGGCTGAACAATACGCGATCGCGCTGGCGTTGATCGAGGACGGCCAAGTCGTGCTGGGCATCCTGGGCTGCCCGAATCTGCCCGCGGTCGACACCGTGGGATCCGGTGAGCTGAGGGGGCCGTGGAGCTTGGGGAATCCGGGGGCGGGGGTATTGATGGCCGCCCTGCTTGGCCGGGGTGCGATCTCGTTGCCTTTGAACGCCGCGACGTATGAAGGCTCACCGGTCCATGTCGACACGGTGGCCGAGACAGCCCAGGCGAGGTTCTGCGAATCGGTCGAGTCCGGGCACAGCAACCAGAGCGATTCGGTGAAGGTCGCGCAGGCATTGGGCATCACCGCCGAGCCGGTCCGCATGGATAGCCAGGCCAAGTACGCCGCTGTGGCGCGGGGTGATGCTTCGATATATCTGAGGCTGCCGACCAGCGCCGAGTACCGCGAAAAGATCTGGGACCACGCCGCCGGGTCGATCGTCGTCCAGGAAGCCGGTGGAACGGTTACCGACGCCTTTGGCAAGCCCCTGGATTTCACCCTCGGCCGAAAGCTCGAGAACAACCGCGGCATCATCGCCACGAACGGCAAGATCCACAGCGATGTCGTCCAGGCAGTTGGCCAAGTCATCGGCTGACCCAGACCAAGGCCGAGTAAGCCCGTACAGCCTGCACCTATAAATGAAGCCCACGTCTGTCGGGCGTGGGCTTTATCTTTGTGATGGATGCGCGTGCGGGATCGTGATCTTGAGACAGGTTACGCCGTCACGTCCAGGGTTTGGCCCTTGTGGGGCTCCAGGCCGGATAGCGACTGGTCCTGTATGGCGGCGGCGGCCTGCAGCAGAGAGATCGCCGCGTCGCCCTGCGCCTTTGCGGCGTCAAGTGTCTTGGCGGCGATCTTCACGCCGACCTGCTGGGCTAGTTGTGCCTGAGCCAGGCCTGAGGATGCGGCAGATGAGATACTGGACATACCGGTTGTATCGGCCATCACGCCGCGGGCGTTTAATCTGAGGCCGTGACACAAGAGCCTGGGCTATCTGCTGCGAAGGTGTGAAGATTGAGGAAGATCGGGACGGGGATACACGCTGATGGACATCGAAGTAGATCGGGCTTCGGTTCGACCATAACCGCTCTGATTGGTACTCATTTGCCGTGGGATTCTTCAACACGCTTCGCGGCTTCGTGGTTACTCCAGGCCCCCAGGCTTGCTGCGGGATCATTGCGCATAAAAAAACCCCCGGGCGGTAAGCCCGGGGGCGAGTAGTACGAGGGGTTGACGGTGGTTGCTTACAGGGCCAACTGCCACTGGAAGCGGACTGCCATCTCATCTTCCTTGCCATCGATCAGGCCCAGACGAGAAGTCCGGATGCTGTCGCCGAACGGGTTCGACGATGGAGCATCCTCGTTAAGCCAGATCACATCAAAGGTGAGCTTGGACTTATGGCCGTTGATGTAGTAGTTGACGCCAGCGACACAGCCGTCGAACTCGTCTTCGCCGGAGACATCGCCGTCGATGTAGAACCACTGGCCGAAGACCTCGACCTTGTCAGGCACGACGTGGAGGCCGCCCTGAACGACGATGCCGTCCATGTCACGGTCCGAGGAGCTCGAGCTGTCTGGATCGATACTCGCGCCGGTATAGGCGGCGAAGAGGTTCAGCGGGCCATTCTCAAAGTGTGCGTCGATGGTGTGAGCGTGGTAGTTGTCGGTTCCGCCGTTACGGCCGTCGCCGTACTCGAAGTGGTATGCACCACCGATTCTCAAGAACTGTTCTTGACCGCTCCAGCCGGTAAAGTCCCTGCCCTGCTCACGTTCGCCTTGGACCACGTAGTCCGCACGCCCAGTAATGGAGACCTCAGACTCGTCGTCTTCGAAGTCGGAGCGTTCGGAATCGGCACCGTCGCTGAGCATGAATGTCAGCAGCAGTGGGCCATCGCTGTACCGCAGGCGGACGCCCTCGGCACGGTTCAGGGTGAAGAACTCATTGGTTGGGGTGCGTTCGACCGCCAGCAGGCGGGTCGAATCGACCAGATCCTCAGCCAGGAACGGGAGAAGCATCAGGCCCGCCGCGACTTGGAGGTTGTCGTTGATCTGGTGGTTGATGTTGTACTCTTCGAGGATGACGGCGTTACCAGAATCAAACCAGTCACGGGCGAACACAAAGTGGTAACCGGTCTTAGGACTTGAGATGTGGCCATCGAGATTGACTTTGGCGCGGCGCAGTTGGAAACCGCCCTCGTCATCGTCGTCGCTGGACATCGTCGAGTCGTCCTGGTTGTTGTAGATGTATTGGAAGTTGATTTGCCCGCTGACATACATCGCGAACGCACCATCGGGGCTCATGATAAAGAAACCGTCTTCGCCGTAGCCGGCGGTTGCGCCGTCGTTCAGCATCGAGGCGCGTGTGTCGGCATCCGACAGCACTTCCATGATCAGGCCCTTGACCTCTTCAGCGCGGCGCTCGTTCAGCCAGTTGTCGCCCTGATCGACTTGGACCTGCGACAGTTCCGAACGCAGGGAGTCAATCTGCGCCTGCATGTCGGCGATCTGATCACCCTGCACCGGGGTCAGCAGACCCAGGCCAGCAATCGTAAACGCGGCGGTCTTCCAGTTCTTTCGTAGCATGATGGATAAGCTCCGTTCCAATTGGATAGAAATCTCTCGTACGTTAGGTCTTTATCGGGACAGCAACCTCTGATCTCTGAATTTTGCCGCCCGCCCAACGCGCGCATTCTGACGAACAGTCCCTCGCGGGTCAAACGCTTGTGGAAAAAGGCTTTTGGGCGTTATCTCGTGCTGGTCCGATAACTTGTGGCTTGGCCATGGATCCACGGTGAGATTGTCTGAATAGTGGTCCTGAGGCGCAAATGATGCGCTCTTGAAACCGTGGCAATGATCTTGGAATCCCAAAATATCTTCGCCGTGTATATCCTATAACACTAGTATTTGGATGACTTATAGGAATCGGGGTTGGATTTTTGTCTGGTTGGGTCACATATTTGCTCATCGTGGCCAGCGGGGTGGGTGTTGGGTCACCTCGATGCGGTGGGGTGCTGGGCTATGGGAGTACATCCTGCAAACGCCGTAACTATATATATACGGATTATTTGCGGTCTTGGGCTAGTTGGGGGAGGTGTCTGAGTCCGGCTCGGGTTGGATTCCATCAGAAGCCGCATCCTCCGCGTCGGTGTCATCTGATGAATCCGCTTCATCCTGCCCGGCCGCTTGGTCCCCGCTGGCAGCATCATGCCCGCCGCGTTTGGCTCTGAGCTGGGCACGGCGGTCGGCCCGTTGGCGGGATTGCTCATCGGGCCAGTCGTAGACCACCTCGCCGGTATCGGGGTCACGCCAGTCGGTTGGGCCCGCGTCCGCGTCGATCGTGGTCGGGTCCAGGTGCTCAGACTCCGGGCGGGACTCCAGCCCGATGTCGCCGCTGGCGTGGTCCTGCGTGACCTTGACCCGCCTTGTCCGCACCAACTCCAGCACCGCCAGGAACAGCCCGACCATCTCACCGCGGCCGGTCCTGCCTTGAAAGATCTTTTGCAGAGTCATCGGCCCGTCTCGATTCAGCCGGTCTGCGATGTCGTCGGCGTGCAGGGAGATCGGCGTGTCGTCGTAGGTCACCTCGACCTGCGGCTTCTGTCCGATGGAGTCGAGGATCCGGCCGAACGCCTCGCAGAGGTCCAGGACGTTGGCGTCTTCCAGGTCGATCTCGATCTGCTCAGCATTTTCTGTGTTATCTGGATCGTCCGGCTGTGTCTTGCTCGTGTCGGCTGGCCTGGCCGTCGGGTGCGCGGGGAAGCGGTTGGCCCAGTCGCGCTGCCGGTCTTCCAGGTCGATCGCGGCGTCCTTGAAACGCTTGTATGCCAGCAGTTGCTGCACCAGTTCGTAGCGCGGGTCGGCGGGGTCTTCGATCGAGTCGGTCGCGGTTTCTTCGTCGCCTTCTTCTGTGACGAAGGGCACGAGCATCTGGCTCTTGACCTCCAGCAGCGTCGCCGCCATCACCAGGAACTCACCAGCCAGATCAACGTCGATCGACTGGATCACCTTAAGATGATGCAGGTACTGCTCGGTCAGCTCGGCGACTGGGATGTCGTACAGGTCGATCTCGTGTCGCTTGACCAGGTACAGCAGCAGGTCCAAAGGCCCGGCGTAGGCGTCGAGCTGAACGCGGTAGTTCTGGGTTGTGCCGGCCATCGACGCATCTCCCTGACGTAGCCCGGTAGGGGCGGGGTTGCCCGGGTGTCCGGGGGTGTCCGGCGGTCCGGGGGTTTGACCACAGGTGCGGTCATGAACGGTTATAATGCCACTTTACGCAGGTTTATCCTTATGAACAAGGCCCAGCCCCAACACGACCCCCGGACGAGCCCGCAGAGCCAGCCGGCTAGCGACTCTACCGCCGAACAAGCTCGGTTCGCCCGGCAGGTCATGGACGCCGAGGCCGATGCCATCCGACACGTCAAGATCACCGACGCTTTCCACGCCGCGGTGGACGTGGTGCTTGATGCGAAGGAAGGAAACCTGGTTGTCTCGGGCCTGGGTAAGAGTGGTTTGATCGGGCAGAAGCTCGCCGCCACTTTCGCATCCACCGGCACGCCGGCTCACTTCATGCACCCGGTTGAGGCGATGCACGGCGACCTGGGCAAGGTCCGCAAGGGCGACGCCGTGCTGCTGCTTTCCTACGGCGGGAACACCGACGAGGTCGTGACCCTGGCGGAGCTGCTTCGGTTGGACGATGTCCCGGTGATCGTGATGGTCGGGCGGGACGACTGTGACCTGGCGCGGATCGCGGCGGTGACGCTGCTGGTCGGCGATGTGACCGAGGCCTGCCCGCTTAACCTCGCGCCCACCGCAAGCACCACCGCGATGCTTGCGCTGGGTGATGCGCTCGCGCTGGCGGTCAGCCGACGGCGTAACTTTGGTGTGACTGATTTTCAGAAGGTCCATCCCGGCGGTGGGCTCGGCAGGCAGTTGATGCCGGTGGTCCACGCGATGCGTTTCAAGGCAGGCGACAACCAGCCGTTGGTCGGGATGGGTCTGAGTGTGCAACAGGCGTACGCCCAGGCCGAGCAGTTTGCTAAAGAGGCCGGGTTGCGTCGTGCCGGTGCGTTGTTGATCGTTGATGAGGCCGGCAAGCTCGCGGGCATCGTCACCGACGGCGACCTGCGCTCGGCCCTGATCAACCACGGCCCGGAGGTCTGGGGCGGCCCGATCCGGAACCTGATGACCCAAAACCCCACGACCCTGCCGCACACCGCACTGGTAAGAGATGCCGTGCGTATCGTGCGTGAGCGCCGCTTCGATGAGATCCCTGTGGTGGATGAGGCGGGTAAGCCTGTTGGTCTGATCGACGTGCAGGACCTGGCGGCGTTGAAAGTGATCGAAGGTTGATTGGGATTTGGGGGTTCGGGGTTGGGGATTAGGGTTAAAATCAAATGGGCGTTACCAGTTACCGGGACCTTGAAGTTTGGCAGATGGGCATTGAACTCGTGAAGCGAGTGTATCGGTTGATTCGGGAGTTGCCGGCCGAGGAACGATTTGCTCTTGGTGACCAGATGCGACGGTCGGCTGTTTCCGTGCCCGCCAATATCGCAGAGGGTTGGGCACGCGATCACACTAAAGAGTATCTTCGGTTTGTTTCGATCTCCCGCGGCTCGCTTGCCGAATTGGACACCTTCTTCACTTTGTGCATCGAACTGGAGTATGTCGAGGCCGACCGCATGACACAGTTAATGGAATTTTCAGATCGTCTCGGCCGAATGTTAAACGCGCTGCAAAGCTCCCTGCGAACAAAGGTGAGGTGATCTATCCCCAACCCCCAAACCCCAACTCCCAACCCCCAACTCATAGTCTTCGACGTCGACGGCGTGCTGACTGACGGGTCGCTGGTCTATGACAACCACGGCAACGAGCTGAAGCGATTCAATATCCGTGATGGGTTTGGCATCCGTGCGGCGATGTTCAGCGGGATTCAGGTCGGCGTGCTGACCGCGCGTTCCAGCGAGGTCGTGCATAGGCGGATGGAGGAGTTGAAGATCGATCACTACTTCCACGGCTGCAAGGACAAGGCGGCGGGGATCGAATCGATTGCTCAGAGGGCACGGGTGTCGTTGGAGCAGACGGCGTTTATGGGGGATGACATCCTGGACCTGCCGGCGCTGAAGCGCGTGGGGTACCCGATGGCGGTCGCCGATGCGGCGATCGAGGTGCTGGAGGCGGCGAATTTTGTCAGCGAATCGCCGGGGGGTCGAGGTGCGGCGCGTGAGGCGGTCGAGCATGTTCTGCGGGCACAGGGGAAGTGGGCCGCGGTGTTGACGGCGTTCGGGGGAGCGTAGGGCGGGGTTTTTGAAGAGGGGTTAGATGCGGTGGCGACGGCTGATGCACGATATGCCTAGTACCATCAGCATGCCGGCGCTGGCGGGCTCGGGTACTAACGGTAATGCGTAAATACCCAGATGATTGCTTACCGCACGGTTCTCTGATGGGCGGTTCAATGCGTGTGTGCTGCCGCCGGTTTCAGATACCCATAAATGCGTCGAGCCGCCGCCGTCGAGGTTGATGCCGTTGTAAGCACCAAAACGCTGGAGCCACTGGGACTCTTCAAAGGAAGTGGCGCCTAAGCTATAACCCGACTGACGGCCGTCGATGGTCATCAGGATTAAATACCTTCCGTCTTGACTTAGGCCCACCGCGGAACGCGGTTCAATATTGCCAGGTATAAATCTCGGGTCACCGGTATTCACGCCGTTGACAAGCAGATACGCCCAGGACTCAATGGCGGTCCACACCCCCGTCAAATCCGTTGAGGGAAACGTTTGTTGAATACGTGCATTATTATCCTGCGTCACTAACAGGGTGCCGGGATTAACCCCGATCAACGCATGCAGATCTTGAGCCGGTGAAACGACCTGCCCTTCATTCACCGAAAGCCCGAAAAGATCACCATACGGATAACCCGTCGCAAGGTCGATATATTGACCATTGATACCAACCTGCACACCGGTAGTCGTCATATAAGAAGAACCCGACTGGCGAGTCGTATCACCCGGCAAACCCCCATTGCCTGGTGTTGATATGAGCCTGACATCCGGATCATGCAGATCAATCCTGACAGCAGTGACTTTCTGAAGCCGTGGCTCATCTGTTGAGCCGGTCGCATGATCTACACCCTTGAAGATGGGCTGCCACTCACCGACTGTCAGGTAAGCATAAGAATTTGCACTAAAAACGAGCACACATAGACAAAATATATAACGTGGAGATGAAAACATATAGATGCCTCCATTCCCCTCCACTTCCGATAGAGCCTTACTTAGCCCGGTTACACCACCGAACTCTTCAAAAGCCAGTGTAATAGACCTAATAGAAATTACAAGACTATTAAGTCCTATTATTATGTAATTCACCCCTGAAGCTGCTCTGGGAGATCGTTTTGTTTGACGGATAGCCCTGCTGAGCACTGTTTACCCAGATTAACACCGCTGCCCCGCCTTCCTCTGTGCCTGTGCGTCTCTGTGCCTCTGCGGTTAATGCTTGATTCTTTTTTTCGTTGGCGTCCTCCGCGTCCTGGCGGTTGAAGTTGCTTATCTAAAAGACCCCACGAGGTCCCGGCGGTAACGGCAGGCGCGGGATCGTCGGGACCGGGTCGAGTCCGCGTCCTGTTTGTCCGTCATCTGGCCGGGGCGATCCGCTTGCAAGGCCCGTCACCGGCCACACCTTTTGAGTGTGGCGTTCCGTGGGGGCAGCCCGTGAGTCCCGGTCCTTTTAATCAGCGGATACTCAGGCAGCTGGCCGTCGCCGTCGTGA
>JAJDCT010000029.1 GCA_029260695.1 Phycisphaeraceae bacterium | reverse complement strand
GCCGATCTTCACCGTCGACATGTGGTTAGTGATACCCGGGACGCCTTCGGCTTCGCACTTCTCGACGATGGCCTTGCTCTTGACGCCCAGCTCTTTAGCTAACTCGAATACGCGCTTGGCTTTGGCCAAGTCCTGCTCCTTCCGGCCTTATACGTGGCCGGCCTAGTAATCGACGGTGCCCAAATGGCCCGCCAGGATTCAATGCGCCACCCTCAGTCAGGCGGTCTCGTTACTTGTCTGCTTGTCGGCGTCGGCAGCCTGATCGGCCTCGTCGCCCTCAACGCCTTGTTTATCTTCGGCTTGTTTACTTTCGGCTTGATTCTCTTCGGCTATCGATTCATCGGCCGGAGCCTCACCGTCGGCATCCGCCTGCTCAGGCTGCTCCTCGGCGGGAGCACTCTGGCGGTTTTCGAGCATGTCCACGATGTCACCGGCCCCGGTGTTCGGCAAAATATCGCCCAACACCGACGCGGCCTGCGCTTCGCCCGGCATCGACGCCAGCTCCGCCTCTCGCTCCTGACGCAGACGCTCGGCGTCTTCCTTCTCCTTGGCCTGCTCCTCGGCGACCGTCTTGGCACGCTCCGAAGCGGTCGCGACCATCAACGCAGCTAGGTCTTCTTCCATGCCCAGCGTTTCTTCCAGGTATGGGGCGCCGACCTCTTCGACGTCGAACACACTGATGACACCCAACGCCGCCAGCTTGTCGATGTAAGCCTCGTCCATGCCCTCGATCCCCTTGAGGCAGGCCTCAAGAACATCCAGGCTCTTGGTGAATTCCGCGGGCGTCAGGATGTCGACGTCCCACTTGGTCAGCCTCGCCGCCAGACGCACGTTCTGACCGCGCTTGCCGATCGCCAGCGACAACTGGTCTTCGTTGACCACCACCGTCGCGCGGCCAAGCTCGAAGCACAAAGAGATCTCTACGACCTCCGCTGGTTTCAGGGAGTTTTGGATCAGGATCTGGCTGGACTCGTTCCACCGGACGATGTCGATCTTCTCGCCGCCCAGTTCGTCGACAATGTTCTTGATCCGGCTGCCACGGACGCCGACGCAAGCGCCGACCGCGTCGACCTTCGAGTCGATCGAGCTGACCGCGATCTTCGTGCGGTGCCCCGGCTCGCGGGCCATCGCCTTGACCTCGATGATCCGCTCGGCGACCTCCGGGACCTCGATCTCAAACAGCCGACGGATAAACATCTCGTCACCTCGGCTAAGCACGATCTTGACCTGGTTGCCCGCGTCACGGACGTCCAGGATCAGGCACCGCACACGCTCGCCTGGCTGGTGCTGCTCGCCGGGGATCTGCTCGCTGCGGGGCATAAAGCCCTCGGCCCGGCCGATCGACACCACCAGCGAACCGCCCTCATAGCGCTGGGCCATCCCGGTGGTCAGCTCGCCGACCCGGTCGATAAATTCGTTGTAGATGCTGGCCCGCTCGTCCTCGCGGAACCGCTGGATCATCACCTGCTTGGCCGTCTGCGCCGGGATCCGGCCAAGGTCGTCAAGGTCGATCTCCTCGTCGCCACGCCAGACCCGGATCTGCCCGGTCAGGCGGTCGACCTCGGAAATAAACTCATCGGTATCCAGTGCGTTGTAGTGCTTGCGGGCGGCCGACACCATCGCCTGCTCGATGTCCGAAAACAGCGATTCCTTGTCGACGTTACGGTCCCGAGAGATCGAATCGATCAGCCGGAGCATTTCCGCGTTGTTAATGGCCATGTCGTTTCCTGCTTTCCTGCGTTGCTTTGATCCCAGGCCCGCTCAGATCGCCGACTTTCGCGACCCGCTTAGACCCGGTGTTTGCCAAGTTGTCGTCCACGCTTAATAAGGGCGGCGGACACAAGCCCAAAATCAATCCAAACCTTCGCGCCTTCGCGGTGGTCGGTTCCCCCAAACAAAAAACCACGCAGCGAAACCCGCTCGTGGCCCTGACAGTCGGCGGTCGGCGTGGGCTGCATATAAGCCCTACCGAAGCCGGCAAGATGAAACGGATAACAGGCTAAGCCCGCAAAGCCACCCCCTTCTCGCGGATCATCCGCTTGAGGTGTCCTTCGGGCCTTGGCATACCGTCGCCACGGAGGTGATGGGCCAAACCCATCACTTGACCGCCGCTCCCGTGCCAATCTTTGCCTGTATCTGCCGCATCCGTTACTGCCTCAGGCTACACAAACACATAATCCCGCCGACACCATGCCGACGGTGAACCCATAAGTTTAGTTAAACCCCCCGCCCTGTCAAGAAATAGCCGCCCATACCCCGCCCCGCAGGCCCCAGAAAGCTCCCTCGCCAATCCCCCGCCAACCAAGCCCTACCGCCGCTTCCGCCCTGCAAGTACCCCCGCACCGATCAGCAGCAGGCCCAACGTCCCGGGCTCGGGGATCATGGCCAAGACTTCCGGTGGTGGCAAGCTCCCGCCGTTCCAGTTGCCTAGGACGATGTTCAGATCCTCGATCCCCACAAACCCGTCGCCGGAGGGGTCCAGCAGCGGGTCGCCCACCGTCACGCTCTGGTTCCACGCACCCAGCACCGAGTTCAGGTCCTCGATCCCGACAAACCCGTCACCATTGAGATCCCCCGGTAATACCACCTCAAGGGTCACCGTCCCCAGTAATTCATCGATGAGCACTTTATATCCCAGCCCGCTACCAAACGGCGTGCTGAGGACCGAGCCAAACTGTCCGCTGACCCCCGTCACCGCATCGGCTACCACAAACGTATCGCCGATGGCCGGGGTGAAGCCCCCGAGCGTGACGACTGACAACGTGCCGCTGGACAGCGTCATGCCGCCGCCGACAAGTAATTGATCAAAAGTACCAGGGATAAAGCCCCCGATTTCGATCTCTAGCGTGGCACTACTGCCCAGCGTGTAATCCCCGCTCAACGAAGATATCGCCGGCGAAGCGCCCGGCGCATAGGTTCCGGCGTCCTGATTGAAGTCGCCAATAAAGTCGACAATCTCCAATCGTTGGCCGTTGAAGTCAAAGACACCCAGCGGATCAACCGTCAACGTCTGCTGCTGGAGTGTCCCACCATTAAAGATGAGTGTAGCGCCTGCACTAACAAAGATATCGCCGGTTCCGTCGATATCACGATTAAGAGACAGCGAGCCACCCTCGGCGCGTATCGTGGCTTGGTTAGTCAAAGGCATAAAGACCGTCCCTGCACCACGGATCGTATTATCCTCGTTGATCAACAACGCCCCAAAACCTCCATCAATAATCGCACCCGTGGCTTGGGTTAAAACCACTTCACCACCCCCGGTGAGCGTCACGGCCCCAATGTTAGGGATGAATAAAATCGCGCTTCCGCCTGGCAAGCCATTCTGGATCTGGATGACGCCGGCATTCTTGATGGAAGTTCCGTTGACCGCTAACGAGCCTCCAATACCGATTTCAAGTCGATCGCCTTGAGATATGTCGAGGTCGACAATATTTACAGCCGGGCTGTTGGAAAGATTTACAACAGACACGCCACCTGCGCCGTTGTCGATGAACACGTCGAAGGTGAGGCTGCTGCCGTTGACGGGGACCAGGCCGATGTCCCAGTTACTAGGGATGCTCCAGTCACCTGCCCCACCGTTCCAGATAGCTTTGCAAGGTATACCGGTGATGCAACCCCCTATGCCGCCGGTGCCATGGGTCGTCACACTGGCCTGTGTGGCTGTCAGTGCAGCCGTGCCGCCCCCGCCGCCTGAGCCGCCCGGGTCGTTAGGTCCGCCGATGCCGACGAACCAGTTAGGCACGCCGTTGGCCGGGTTGCCGCTGAGGGTGAAGACTTCGGCCCCGGGTGTGAGTAGATTGATCGATGGGGCGATCTGGAGCGTGGGGTCAGATAGCAGGCCGACCTCGACGAACCGGGTGAGATTGTCTAGCTCCGTGTCCAGGTTGAGGCTGGTCAACTGGGTGCGTAGCGGCTGGGTGGTATCGGAGGGCAGGAAGATGGTGAAGTCGCTGGGACCCGATGTCCCGCTGACGCCCATGATCCCCTCGAATTGGGCGGGATTTGTAAGCACTGGTGAATCGAAGAAACCGGTGAACCGCAGGACCTCGAACTGGGGATCGACATCGATCAGACCCATCTTGATGCCCGAGCCGATCGTGGCGGGCTGGGCGATGTCGTCCACCGCGTTAAGCGGGTCGAGGATGGTGAACCCGGTGGTCTGAGTCTGGGAGAACCCGATCAGGCCGGTGAGGTTGAACGTGCCGGTGGTGATGGTCTGCAGGCCGTTGGGCCCGTCGACCAACTGAAGGGTCGGCGGCGGCGTGATCGAGAAGACGTAGGCTTGTGTTAGTTCGGCACCCGAGAGAAGCACCGCGAGCGCACCTGCCAAGACAGCGGGGGATTTACTGAGATACATTCTCTTTAATTCCTCATCCCCACCGTTTAACTAATCAGCTAGTCAAAAACCACCCAAAGTCCACCCGACCGGCTGATTAAGTGTTTGGTCTCCGCCTCCTTAAAGATTGCCCGTGTGACCCCGGCCCAGAAAGGTAAGCCCGTGGCCGGGAGATCTGAGCAAAATATGCCCGCACATTGTAACTAAGCCGGGACATGCCTACAAGGACCAAACCCTGCTTTTAAACGATTACATAATTGCACCTTGCCCCTGACACTTTCCCCCACGCCCGCCCGACCGCCCGGCCAGCGCCCCCGCACCGATCAGCAACAGACCTAACGTCCCGGGCTCGGGGATCAGGGCCAGAGCTTCTGCCGGCGGCGGGGTGCCGGCGTTCCAGTTGCTCAGGACCGTGTTGAGGTCCTCGATGCCGACGAACCCGTCGGCGGAGGGGTCGCCCAGGAGCCAGACGTCGGTGGCGACGGACTGGTTCCAGTGACCCAGGACGATGTTCAGGTCAGTGATGCCAACGAATCCATCAAGGTCCAGGTCTCCGATGAGGCCGGCGACGACGGTGACGTTGTCCAGCCCGTACTGAACGCCCAACCCAAGACCCGGGACCACCGGCAGAAGCACGGTATCGAACGCACCGACGATGCTGGCGGCGGAGAGGATCTGGAAGCTGTCGCCCGCGGTGAGCACGAACGCGGCGTCCAGCGACAGCACGAGCGTCCCGCCAAGATCGGCTACACCGGCGGCGGTGATGGCCGGGTCGGGAGCCACGGGCACGCTGTCGAAGGCAACCGCCAGGGAACCGTCGGTCTGGGTGTAGCTCCCGGCGGGCAGGCCCGCGGTCGAGCCCGTGCCGATCAGCGCCACGCCGCCGGTGACGTTGAACTTCCCGACGGTCCCGGCGTCGAGCGTCTGGATGGTGGCCGTGCCGCCGGTCGCGACATCGACGGTGCCGGCACCGAGGCCGAACGACAGGGTGTCGATATCCAGGACGCCGCCGTTATTGACAGTCAGCAACCCAATGGAACCTGCGGTGGACGCCACCCGGGCATTGGGCCCGGCGAGCGTGCCGTTGGTCACGGTGAGGCTGGCGTTATCCGTGGGGTCCTGCCCGACGACCAGCGAGGTCGTGGCGTTGAGCGCCGCGTTGGTGTAGGTGAATCCGCCCAGGTCGTAGGTCACGGTGTCTGTCTTGATGATCGCGTTGTCGGTGGCGACGTTGGTGCCGAACTGCACGGTGTAGCCCACGGCGCTGCCGAGGTTCCAGATCGCCGAGTCCGATCCCAATGGCACGAAGTTGTCGCTCCAGTTGCCCTGGATATTGAAGTCGCCGCCGAGGTTGTTCCCCCACTGGAAATCCAGCGGGACCAGTTGCAGGAACCCATCATCGAACGGGATGCGCAGGTCGCCCGGGCCAAACAGGTTGTTCAGGTGGACCATCTGCGTCGACAGTGCGTCGAACGAGTAGACGTTGATGCCATTGAGGACCAGCGCCGAGTTGTTGAGGATGCGCAGGCCGTCTGGCCCACCCAGCCCGTAGAGATAAAGTGACTCGGTCCCGACAACGCCGCGGTTGCCGTTGTCGACGGCGTCGATCAGGTCGACACTGGTGCGCTGGGTCGTCTGCCCGATCACGAGCTGGCCGATCCCGAAGTTGCCTGAGGTGAAGCCGTTGACCCCCAGGTCCTCCCCGCCGACCTCCATGAGTTGGCCACCCGCCCCGTCCATGCGGATGACGCCGGCGTCGAGGTTGACGTTCGCCTCCACGGTCTGCTCGAAGCTGTAGTCATCGCCGATATGGAGTTCGGCGCTATTGGCCACGGACAGGGTCGAGTTGGGCCCCAGCTTCAGCGAGCCCGCGAAATCAAGTGCGCTGTTCAGGTCGGTCGCGGAGAGGTTGGCGTCGATGTTGGTCAGGGTGCCGAAGTTGATCGTCCCACCGGTGTTGGCGGTGAAGCGTGTGTTCTGCGTTTCGGTAGTCAGCGAGGACAG
>JAJDCT010000028.1 GCA_029260695.1 Phycisphaeraceae bacterium | reverse complement strand
GCGTCTTCGTCGATCGCGGTCTCGGCGTCCTTACGGCGTCTGCGTGCGTTGCCGGATTTGTTTGATGACTTGGTTTCCTTTTCGCCGCGTTGGCTCCAGGGCATGGTGAGTGTGGGGAATCTACCGGCCAACTGTGGGACTTGGAGGTTGGGCATCTGCAGGTGGGTGAGCTTGAGTATCCATGTGCCCAAGGCCTTGGGCACCGCGAGGACGAATTGGTCTGCGGTGAGGACCGCGCCGACCCAGAAGCCGACGACCAGGATCATGATCGTGCCGGGGACGGCGAAGCGGGCGGTGAGTTGGTCGTCGATCAGGGTCGCCAGCAGACCGCCTGGGCCTTGGGGTGATGCGCTGAACCCGTGGACCGCGGTGGGGACGGCGACCCCGATCAGGGCGCTAGCGCAGACGGTCATGACGACCAGGCCCAGTATGCGGACCACCGGGTGTGTGATGGCCCTGCCGATCCCTGTGAGGGCGAGCATGACCAAGGTGCCAGCCAAGGCGACCCACGCCCCGGGTCCGGCCATGAGGTTGATCTTGTGGGCGATCAGCGCCCCGGCCTTGCCGACCCAGTTGTGGATCGTCTCGTTGGGGACCCCAAAAGCGTGGGCGGGGTGGTCGGCGGGGTGGTAGCTGGCCATCGACGCCGCTATGAGCAGCCACAGCCCGGCGGCGAGCGCCCAGAGGATCGCCAGGTACCGTGCCTTGGGGTCGTCTTTTTTATGCTTTGACTTTTTGGCCATGGTGGTGAACTTGCCGTCGGGTGAGTGTGAGTCAGTGCGGCGCATACCCACCGCGCCGCGTAGTGTGTTATCGGCTTGGCGGTTGGCTTTGCGACAGAACCGGCGAGGGGTTACAACGGCCGATAATGTGTGGGTATGGAGGGGGTTTACCGCGAAGGCGCGAAGAGCGCGAAGAAATGAACACGGATGAACACGGATGAACGCGAATTAAGGATGATGTGATCTTAGGTCTTGAACTATCTCGCGTTTATTGGCATTCAATTGTGGTTATTCTCTGCCCATCCGCCCTTGCGATCTTCGCGCCTTCGCGGTTGATCGGGTTCTTTCGGTAGATTACTTGTCAGGTGGCGAAAGGTATGGGTGTTATGAAAATCGCGACGTCGCTAAATATCCGTTCCGCTGAGATGACCGAGCCCGCGCTGATGGCGGCGCTGGCCAAGGCGGGGTTTGATGGGGTCGACCTGCCGTTCTACATGCACGTCGATGAGGTGGACTGGTCGGACGATAAGGCGGCCGGGGCGTGGGCGGATCAGCGGGTGGATTGGGCGCGGCAGGCGGGGCTGGAATGGGTCCAGGCGCACGGGCCGTTCTTCGATATGTTCGGTGAGGATGAAGTGGCGCAGCGGTCCCGGGCCATGTGCCGACACGGGATCAAGGCCTGCGGGCGTCTGGGCATCCCCTGGATGGTGCTGCACCCGGATATCTTCCCCGGTGCGTTCGATACGGCACACGTTGCGGCCATGCTGGAAGGCAACGCCGGGTTCTTTCGCACCTTGCTAGATGATTGCGAGAAGCACAACGTCGGGATCGCGATCGAAAATATTTTTGACCACTACGCCAAGACACGCGGCTGTGAGCGATACTTTGCCGGCATCCCGCAGGAACAGTGCGCTTTGATTGACGCGTTGGATCACCCATTGATGGGTGCCTGCTGGGACACCGGGCACGCCCACATGAATGAACAGGACCAGCGGGCGGGGATCGTCATGCTGGGGGAAAGACTCAAAGCGATCCACATTCAGGAGACCCGTTCGGGTGAGGATCGTGACGATCATGTGTTGCCGTACAGCATTGAGAATCCTGGGGTTGATTGGGACGGCGTGGCGGCTGGTTTGCGCGCGATTAAGTTTCCCGGGCCGTTTACGTTTGAGGTGCATTCGGCATTGCAGCGCGTGCCGGCGGAGTTATTGGATAGTGCGCTGGCTTACAATATGGCGGTGGGGCGGTATTTGGTGGGGAAGATTATTACGCCGTGAAGGCGGACATGATTTAACGTATGCAACCGCTTTTCCCGCTCCGCATTAGTCTTAAGGAGTCAACCGGGTGACGAAGATTCAAGATAAGGGAAACTGTGACTGCTGCAGTAAACTCCGCGTAGTCAGCCCCATCGAAAGCGGGCAGCAGTTGTGCGGGACATGCTTGAAGGAATTGCACCCACCAAGACCCAAGTGCCTAGCGACGATCAAGCAGATCGAGAAGTTACGGGAGTCGGGGATACCTGCCACTGATGATCTCACCAAGGACGAGTATTGCCAGATTACTAGTATGCTGGGCGATGCATATCACTACGTCCTCGACCTCTGGGAATGCTATCGCGGCACTAGAGTGATTTATGATGACCTATTGTCCGGATACAACCAGCGAGAGCAGGTCTATCAGTTCGTGGCGTATGTGTGGACGAACGATCGAGAGTTGGTCGAACGTGTAAGCAGGGTCCAGTCCGAGCGTGATTCTATCGCCAAGATTGCATACGAGGCCGACCCCGCGAATGTTGCTGATGAGAGCGTCTACCCAAGCTCATTCAAGCCGGATCTCAAACCCGACCGTGACTACAAAGCGATTGGAAGATACCTACGCCACCGATATAAAGGGTTCTAGTTTCAGGTGGGTAGATTCAATTCCGAAGCGCAACACCGGGTAAGACGTAGAGGATCAAGCCGCTTCATTCGGTGGGGAGATCGTGATATTGATTTCGCGTCCCAAGGCCTCGGCGATGCGGAGGAGGGTGGACATGGTTGGGTTGGGGTTGGGGTCGTTTTCCAGGCGGGAGAGGGCGGACTTGCTGATGCCGGTGCGTGTTTCGAGT
>JAJDCT010000027.1 GCA_029260695.1 Phycisphaeraceae bacterium | reverse complement strand
GCAGCGTCCAACAGGTCCGCGGGCTCGACAGCGGCCTGGGCGCATTGAAACTCACCGGGGCGTACTACTACCTGCCCAGCGGCCGGAACAAACACAGCAAGCCCGACGCCGAGGACTGGGGCGTCGACCCCGACGAGGGCGCCAACGTCCCGATGACCTACGAGCAATACGAAAAGATGATCAAAGCTCGCCGGGAAGCGGACACCATCCGAGCCGAGAACGGCCACAGCGCCAGCGCCGAAGTCACACCCGACCACATCGAAAATACCTTGCACGACCCCCAACTCGCCGCCGCGCTGCGGGCCGTCCTGGGGAAGGTCCAAACCGATACCTGGCCCACCGTCGGGCTGGCCAACGCAGAAGAACTGGTCCGCCTGCGCGAACGCGAACAACTCGTGCGACGACGCGGTTTACTGCTCGAAGAGTTGCACCGCGTCGAGGCCGAGTTGGCCGATGGCGATGACGAAGCCGAATCGGATGAGCAGGCCGGCGAGGCCGTGCCTAACGAAGATGACACTGCCCCAGCCGATCAGGCCGATGAACCCCAAGCCCTGGATACCCAGGAAACAACAGAGCCGCCAGCCGCCCTCGAGGCCGTGACTCATGACTCGTCTGAACCCAAAGCCCCCGACACAGAAGCACCGGCATTGCAGCAAGAGGTTCATGAAGAGATTGACGAGCAAGTAGAGATTCAAGAGCAGGCTGAAGATGAACTTGAATCGGAAGTAAAGGCTGAAGTGGAGTTTGAAGCAGCACCACCGACGCCCGCCCCCACACCCCAGCCGGCGACCCAGCCTTGACACTGATCCTCGGCCTGGAAACCAGTTGCGACGAAACGGCAGGCTCGGTCGTCCGTGACGGGCAGATTGTCTTATCTAACGTCGTCGCGGCCCAACACGAGCTGCACGAACGCTACCGAGGCGTCGTCCCCGAGATCGCCAGCCGTGCGCATCTTCAGAACATCAACCCTGTCGTCCACGAGACACTCAAGCAAGCTGGCGTCACGCTCGATGACCTCGACGCCATCGCAGTCGGGCACCGCCCAGGCCTGATCGGTTCCCTGCTCGTCGGCGTCAGCGCCGCCAAGACGCTCGCATGGGCCGCCAACAAACCCTTGGTCGGCGTCGACCACGTCCGCGCCCACCTCCACGCCGCGACACTCTCCCCGGCAATGGGGCCAGACCCCCTTTCCATCGATCCACAAACCACCCCAAGCCCGCTGACTTTCCCCGCGCTGGGCCTGGTCGTATCCGGCGGCCACACCAGTCTGTATCAGATGACCTCGCCAACTGACCTGACACTGCTGGGCTCAACGATCGACGACGCGGTCGGCGAAGCCTACGACAAAGCAGCCGTCATCCTCAACGTCGGCTACCCAGGCGGCCCCAAACTCGACAAACTCGCCCAGCAAGGCAACCCCACCGCACACGACCTGCCCCGCTCGATGCTCGGCAAGGACAGCCTGGACTTCTCGTTCAGCGGCCTCAAGACCGCCGTCCTCTACACCGTCCGGGGCCACCCCAAGGGCCGAGGAGCCGCCGCAAAATTCGAACGAAGCATCGACGACCTGACCGAATCGCAAGTAGCCGATGTCGCCGCCTCGTTCCAGGCCGCCGCCGTCGATGCCGTCATCAAAAAACTCAAACGAGCCGTGCAATACATGGCAAGCCAAGACAACGCGCCGCGATCACTGGTCATCGGCGGCGGCGTCAGCGCCAACTCCCTGCTGCGCACACGCGTCGCCGAACTCGGTGAACAATTGCAGATCACCGTACGCATCCCCGCCTTCGCCTACTGCCTGGACAACGCCGCCATGATCGCCGGCCTGGCTCACACCCACTACCTGACAGACGACTTCGCCGACCTGGACCTCCCCGCCATCGCGTCGGGGTCGGTGTGATCGACCCTTCATTCTGCCGGTGATTCATGTCAGTTCAGCTACAAACTGGCGCAGGAGTTTCCGCGTCTGATCAACGGCCTCCAGATAAGGGTAGTGCCCCATCTTCTCGATGACGTGTAGCCGGGCATCCGGCAAGGTGCCAGCCAATCGTTTCACCGGTTCCAGTGGCCTTGGATCACCCTCACCGTGAACAATCAACGCGGGCATCTTGAGCTTACCTGCCTCGGGGACATGCGTGGCATCGGCCATGTGCCCAAGGGTTTCATTGGCTTCCATGTTGATCGGATACCGTTCATAGACCTGCTTCTGAATAACACTTTCAGGATCATAATAATCGGCCTGACTGATGATCTCCCGCCTTGCCTCACGATCGGTAAGAGACTCCAGGCTAAGACGCTGCCGCGTTGACAGCTTCGCCTCACAAGCAAGATGATAGTCGCCCCAGTCGTGCCGGACGCCGTCCTTATCAACCCATCCGCGTTCGAGCCCGGTGCCGTTGAGGTAGATCAACCCGATCACACGGGAAGGGTGGGCCATCGCGTAACGCAAGGCGAGGTTCGCCCCCGCCGAATGCCCACCGACGACCCAACGCTCAATGCCATAGTGCCGGCGGACCGCGTCAAGATCCTCAACGAACCGCTCAACGGTATAAGGACCGACCCGGTCAGACCGCCCGCCGCCCCGCTGGTCATACCGGTAGACCACAGCGAGATCGTCGATCATGTCGGCAACCGGCCCAAGCGTGTCGTACGCGCCCGGCCCACCGTGACACAGAACCACCGCAAGCGCACCGACACCCTGGCGCACGGTCCAAATAAGATCGCCATCGATCTGTATGATTCCCTCAATAGGACAGGTCATAAACCGCTAGCAATCTTGTCAACCAACTATGACAGAATCCGTGTTACTCACTCGCGTCGGCGGTGACTGCCGAAGGTTCGTACGGCTCGTTTAACAGGGCTTGCACCGCGTCGTCCACCGAACCATTCTTGCAGTCTGCGATCCGCAGCACGCCCGTGCGATCGATCAGGTAGTAGTCGGGGTAGCCGTTGACGTGATAGGCCTCGTCGGTCTGCCCGTTGATATCCACCGCGATGGGGTATTCGATCTGGTGATCCGAAGCGGTCTGGGCCATATGCTCACCGCCCCGGGTGTTGCACACACCGATGACAATCAACCCGTCCTTGGCATACTGGGCCCGAAGCTCGTTGGTGTGCGGGATGCTGCCGATACACGGGCCGCACCAGGTCGCCCAGAAGTCCAACAATACGACCTTGCCCTTGAGATCGGCGAGTGTCAGCCCCTCGCTGTTGATCCAGTTTCCCACCGCCAACGCCGGCGGCGCATAACCCTCCAACCCGGCAAAACGCTCCCGCTGATCGGCGTCACCCTCAAGCCACGCCGCGTCGATCTGAGCACCCGTAGCATTGCCCGCCTCATCTCCACCGTCTTTATCCTCATCGGCAGGCTCATCCGCATCGTGGTCCACAGCATTATCACCATCGTGAACTTGATACGGCTGCTCCTCCAGCAACGCATCGATCACTTCATCGACGTAGCTGGGCTTGAGACCCACCGCTCGGACGATGCGATTCCGATCGACCACGGCATAGGTCGGCCACCACATCGTGTTCCACGCCGCCGCGACTTTATAGGTCGAATCCTTACCCACCGGGTACTTGATCCCGTGGTCCTTGGCGATACGCTCCATCTTGTCCTGGCCGCTCTTGGAACCGCAGACACCCACGACCACCACGCCATCTTTTGCGTAGTGATCCGCCATCTCGTTGTTGTGCGGAATCGCCCCGATGCACGGGCCGCACCAGGTCGCCCAGATATCGACGACCACAATCTTGTTTTTGATTGATTTGCCGGTGGGCCTTCCGTTGATCCAATCCGTCAACACGATGTCCGGGGCCGGCCGGCCGATCATCGCGTCGTGGGTGGCCCTCTGGTCATCATCGCCCCAGAACCATTTACGCGGGTACGGGTTTTCCCCCGCCATCACGGCGGACGTGCCGACAGAGAACACGATCAACAAAGCCACAACGAGGCCTGATCGGAATGCGAACATGAGGTCCCCTTTCGTTTTGATGCGTTGCCACGGATAAATCACCGGCGGCATTGTACCCCCGGCCAAGCCCGGATATCCAGTCTAAACATGCCGGGCACATAGCTCACCTACGCCCCGGTCAGCCGAGCGGTTCGCTCAGGCAGATTGTCGCCCGATTGCCTAGAATCGTCCCCATGATGTTTGATCTTGTTTTCCTAGGCACCGGCACCAGTGCCGGCGTCCCGATGATCGGCTGCGACTGCGAGGTCTGCACCTCCGACGACCCCCGCGACCAACGCAGCAGGCCCAGCGCCCTGGTGCGGTATTCCGGCGGCGAGGCTGACCAAGACGGCCAAGTTGTCCGGCAGTTCCTCATCGACACCGCCCCGGAGATGCGCCAGCAGGTCATCGCCCAAGGCCTCAACCGGATCGACGGCGTCCTCTACACCCACGGCCACGCAGACCACATCTTCGGCCTCGACGACCTGCGTCGATTCAACGCCGTCATGAAGACAGCCGTGGACATCCACGCAGAGCCCAACGTGCTGGCGTCTCTGCGAAAGATGTTCCCCTACGTCTTCACGCCGGAGAACAACATCAAC